>NZ_JBFAZW010000047.1:0-77200 GCF_040682015.1 Dactylosporangium sp. NPDC051485 | reverse complement strand
GCGCTGGAGAAGGTGGGCGCGGACAAGCGGCGGGAGGCGGGCGACGGCTTCGACGGGTCGTGGGTGGCCCACCCCGACCTGGTGCCGGTCTGCCGAGTCCCGTCCGGAGTACGAGCGCCGGGAGATGCTGGAGGACCTGGCGTCCCGCCTGGCCGCGCTGTCCCTGCCGCAGCTGCGCGAGCTGACGGAGGCACTGACCCCGCAGGCCATCGCCACCCGCCCATTCGCCGAGCTGTGGGCCTTCGTGCTGGAGGCCCTTGACCGGGTGGCCCAGCCGCAGGGGCCCGCCGAGGGGGCGCAGCCGCAGGCCCGCGCGGCCTTCTGGAAGCGCTGACGGGCCGCCCACTCTGGCGGGAACCTCGTCAACGGCGCCTACAGCCTCGCCCTGTTCGGTTGATCGATCGGCGGCGCGGTCCCGGGGCTGGCCCTGTGCCCGGGACCGCGCTGCCGCAGGTCCGACCCGCGTCTGAGCAGTGCTGACGGTGGGCCTGATTGGCGGCGTGGTCGCGGGATGCAAGCCCAGGAACATGCCGTCGCCTCGCGCCGATCTGCCGCGGTGACGAACGGCCGGCCGCTGGGCGGGCGTGTCGTCGGGTGTCCGTTCCGGATCGTCCCGCTTGTTGAACGGGCGATCCGGCGCCGGACACCGGAAATGGCGAGTGGCGCCGCCCGCGGTTGCGGGGGCGCCACTCGGATGGCGCGTCAGGCGGTGGGCCAGACCTTGGCCAGGAGTATGCGGGTATCGGTCAGGAGCTGGGGCAGGACCTTGGTGCGGCCCACCACCGGCATGAAGTTGGTGTCGCCGCCCCACCTCGGGACGATGTGCTGGTGCAGGTGGGCGGCGATGCCCGCGCCCGCCACCGCGCCCTGGTTCATGCCGAGGTTGAAGCCGTGGGCGCCGCTCGCCTTGCGCACGGCGCGCATGGCGGTCTGGGTGAACGTCGCCACCTCGGCCGTCTCCGCCGGGGTCAGGTCGGTGTAGTCCGCGACGTGGCGGTAGGGGACGACCATCAGGTGGCCCGGGTTGTACGGGTACAGGTTCAGGATCGCGTAGACCGCCTCACCCCGGGCCACGATCAGGCTCTCGTCCTCCGGCACGCCCGGGGCGCGGCAAAAGGGGCAGCCGGCCGGCTGGTCGTGGTCGTCGGCGCGGTCCTCGCCCCTGATGTACGCCATCCGGTGCGGCGTCCACAGCCGTTCCAGGTCGTCTGGCTCCCCGGGGTTGGTCACTCGGGCGACCCGTCGGCAACGGCGGCGGAGGGTCCCGCGTTGACGCGCGAGCGGACCACCTCGACGACGTGGGCCACGGCCTCGTCGAGCGGGACGCCGTTGCGCTGGGAGCCGTCGCGGTAGCGGAAGGAGACGGTGCCCGCGGTGACGTCGTCGTCGCCGGCCAGCGCCATGAAGGGGATCTTCTGCTGCTGGGCGGTGCGGATCTTCTTCTGCATGCGCTCGTCGGAGTGGTCGACCTCGGCGCGGATGCCCTCGCGGCGCAGGCGCTCCGCGAACTGCTCCAGGTATGCGGCGTGGTCGCCGCGGATCGGGATGCCGACCACCTGGACGGGGGCGAGCCAGGCCGGGAAGGCGCCGGCGTAGTGCTCGGTGAGGACGCCGAAGAAGCGCTCGATCGAGCCGAAGAGGGCCCGGTGGATCATGACCGGGCGCTGGCGGGAGCCGTCGGCCGCCTGGTACTCCAGCTCGAAGCGCTCCGGCAGGTTGAAGTCCAGCTGGATGGTGGACATCTGCCAGGTCCGGCCGATGGCGTCCTTGGCCTGGACCGAGATCTTCGGGCCGTAGAACGCGGCGCCGCCCGGGTCGGGGACCAGCTCGAGGCCGGACTCGGTGGCGACGCGGCGCAGCGTGTCGGTGGCGGTCTCCCACACCTCGTCGGCGCCGACGTACTTGTCCGGGTTCTTGGTCGACAGCTCGAGGTAGAAGTCGGTCAGGCCGTAGTCCTTGAGCAGGTCGAGGACGAACTGCAGCAGGGAGGTCAGCTCGCTCTCGATCTGCTCCGGGGTGCAGAAGATGTGCGCGTCGTCCTGCGTCATGCCGCGCACCCGGGTCAGGCCGTGGATGACGCCCGACTTCTCGTAGCGGTACACGGTGCCGAACTCGAACATCCGCAGCGGCAGCTCGCGGTAGGAGCGGCCCCGGGAGCGGAAGATCAGGTCGTGCATCGGGCAGTTCATGGGCTTGAGGTAGTAGTTCGCGCCCTCGACCTCCATGGGCGGGAACATGCCGTCGGCGTACCAGTCCAGGTGGCCGGAGACCTCGTAGAGATTGCCCTTGGTGATGTGCGGGGTGTTGACGAAGGCGTACCCCGCCTCCTCGTGCCGGCGGCGCGAGTAGTTCTCCATCTCCCGCCGGATGATCCCGCCCTTCGGGTGGAACACGGCGAGGCCGGAGCCGAGCTCGTCGGGGAAGCTGAACAGGTCGAGGTCGGCGCCGAGCTTGCGGTGGTCTCGGCGGGCCGCCTCCTCGAGCAGGCGCTGGTACTCCTTCAGCGCGTCCCGGGTCGGCCACGCGGTGCCGTAGACGCGCTGCAGCTGCGGGTTCTTCTCCGAGCCGCGCCAGTAGGCGGCGGCGCTGCGGGTCAGCTTGAACGCCTGGATGAGCCGGGTGGTCGGCAGGTGCGGGCCGCGGCACAGGTCGGACCAGCAGACCTTCTCCGACTGGGCGTCGAGGTTGTCGTAGATGGTCAGCTCGCCGCCGCCCACCTCCATCACCTCGGACGTGTCGACGTCCGACTTGACGTCGACCAGTTCCAGCTTGAAGGGCTCGTCGGACAGCTCGGCCTTGGCCTGCTCGACCGAGTCGAAGCGGCGGCGGCGGAAGCGCTGGCCCGACTTGATGATCTCCTGCATGCGCTTCTCGAGCTTGTCGAGGTCCTCGGGCTGGAAGGGCTTGGCGACCTGGAAGTCGTAGTAGAAGCCGTTCTCGATCGGCGGGCCGATGCCCAGCTTGGCCTCGGGGAACACGTCCTGCACGGCCTGGGCGAGCACGTGCGCGGTCGAGTGGCGCAGCACGTTGAGCCCGTCGGGGCTGCCGAGCTCGACCGCGTCGACCTCGGTGTCGGCGTCCGGGGTCCAGTCCAGGTCGCGCAACCGGCCGTCGGCCTCGCGGACCACGACGATCGCCTTGGGGCCGTTGGTGGGCAGTCCGGCCTCGGCGACCGCGGCCGCCGCCGTAGTGCCCGCCGTGACCACGATGCGCGGTGGGGCTTCGGTATTCGAGCGCGCTGCGGACACGGGCTGCTCCAAGCTTCAGGGACGGTGGGTATCACCTGCGATGCTATCGACCCGGCTAGCGAAGTGCCGCGAACACCCCACCGGCGACCAGAGCGCCCACCACGGCACCGACGCACACCTGGGGCCAGGTGTGGTCCTTCAGCTCGGCCCGCGACCAGCCCACGGCGCCGACCAGCGGCAGCGCGGCGAGCAGCGCCGGGCCGTACACCAGGGCAAGGATCACGACCGAACCGGCGGCGACGGCGGCGTGCACCGACATCTTCCACCAGTGGTTGACCGCCGCCGCGACCAGCAGCCCGACCCCGCCGGCGGCCACGGCCGCGAGCAGGTCCCGGTGGGCGTGGGCGGCCAGCAGCACCACGATGCCGACGACCACCGAGCCGAGCCCGACCATGAGCGGGACGAGCCGCTGCCGGCGGTCCCCGATGTGGTGATCGGTGATCTTGCCGGTCCGCACGCCGCGGAGGATGTAGAGGTACGGCAGGACGCTCTCGAACAGCGCCGCCACCGCGCCGAGCGCCAGGCCCCGGGCCAGGCCCGGCTCGACGCGCACCCCGAGGAGCACGAGCAGCACGGTGACGAGCACGGCGGGCGCGAACGCCTCGGTCAGCCATCTGGCGAGCCGTTGCCTGCTGGTCACCGCAGCAAATGTACGGCAGCTCCCGGCGTACACCGCAAGCGCGGGCGTCACGCGGCGACCCTGGTCGCTACCCGAAGTGGCGGATGCGCTCCAGGGCCGGGTCGAAATGGCGCTCGACGCGGGCCCGGCCGTCCTTCCACCAGCCGGCTGCCTCGGCGAGGTCGTCGGCGGCGGGCGAGTCGGCGTCGACGTAGTAGTGCAGGGTCCGCGCACCGCGGCTGGTCTCGTGGGCCAGCAGCTCGCCGTCCGCCCCGGCCGCCGTGCCGAGCGCGGTGTCCTCGAACTCGCGCAGCGCGGCCAGCGCCGCGGCCTCGGGCAGCCCGGCCGCGTTCCGGCCGGTGTACGGCAGGGTGATCGCCACGTGCGTGTCGAACCGCGGCCAGCGCACCGGGCGCAGCGGCCGCTGGGCGGTGGCGATGAGCGGGCTGCCGTCGGGCAGCTCGCCCCGCATGAGCTCCCAGCGCCGGGTGCGGTACTCCTCGCGCAGCCCGTCGACCGCGGCGGACAGCGCCGCCGGCTCGGCACCCGCGGGCGGCTCGTCG
Organism: Dactylosporangium sp. NPDC051485; assembly: GCF_040682015.1. NCBI lineage: Bacteria > Bacillati > Actinomycetota > Actinomycetes > Micromonosporales > Micromonosporaceae > Dactylosporangium > Dactylosporangium sp. NPDC051485. The sequence goes on along the minus strand of NZ_JBFAZW010000047.1, from coordinate 72,770 downwards.
CCGGCCCAGGAGATCTCGCCGATCCACTCCTCGACGCCGTCCTCGCCGAGCAGCCAGTCCAGCGTCAGGAACGTCACCTGCCGGCACACGTCCTCGCCGAACATCCGGAAGCCGGGGTGGTAGGCGACCACGCCGATCTCGGGCGCGTCGCCGTCGCGGGTGAACGCGAAGCGCATCTGCTGCAGGTCGAGCTGGACGCCCCCGCCGAGCCCGATCGTGCTCTGCAGCATCTGCGGGTCGGGCTGCCGGGCGATGTGGTACTCCCAGGTGGCGTCCGGATCGGGGGCCAGGGCGCCCCAGCGGGCGGCGATCGGGCGCAGCTCGGCCACGCCGCCGGGCGAGACGATGAGGGCGTGTTTCGCGGCGGTACCGCGGGAGAACTCCCACTGCAGGTCGGGGTGGATCGCCGTGACCCGCCGGACGATGTGCGGGGTGAGCGCCGCCCACTCCCCGGAGGCGATGGCCTCCTCCGCGGGGAGCCGCACGGTCGGCCACCACGCCCAGAAGTCCGCGATCGCGCTCGCGTCGCCCCCGTTGCGCCTGGACCGGCCGAAGATCACGCCTCACCATATCGCCTGCTCCGCGGCCGGAGGCTGAGTCCAGATCTCGTCCGGCGGCGGCCCGCGGGAGCCAGGCCGGCCAGGCGCAGTGCGCCCGGCCGGCCCGGAGACATCCGTCAGCGGGCGGCGGCGTGCTCCTTCTTGACCGCCTCGGCGAGATGGGACGGCATCGGGTCGTGGCGCACGAACGCGCGGGTGAACGTGCCCGACCCCGAGGTCATGGCCCGCAGCTCGACCGCGTAGCGGATCAGCTCGGTCGCCGGGACCTCGGCCCGCACCAGGGTGCGCTCGTGCCCCTCCGGGTCGGGCTCGTTGCCCAGCACCCGGCCGCGGCGGCCGGACAGGTCGCTCATCACGGCCCCGACGAAGTCGTCGGGCACCCGGATGGTGACCTCGTCGATCGGCTCCAGCAGCGTCGTCTGGCCCTGCTCGGCCGCCTCGCGCAGGGCGAGCGCGCCGGCGGTCTGGAAGGCCGCGTCGGAGGAGTCGACCGAGTGCGCCTTGCCGTCGAAGAGGGTGACCCGCACGTCGACGACCGGGTAGCCGGCCACCATCCCGCGCTCCATCTGGGTCCGCACGCCCTTCTCGACCGAGGGGATGTAGTTGTGCGGCACGACCCCGCCGACGATCTTGTCGACGAACTCGAACCCGGAGCCGCGGGGCAGCGGTTCGACCTTGATGTCGCACACGGCGTACTGCCCGTGCCCGCCCGACTGCTTCACGTGCCGCCCGTGCCCCTGGCTCGGGGCGGCGAACGTCTCGCGCAGCGCCACCTTCACCGGCTCGGTGTCGATCTCCACGCCGCCGGCGCGCAGCCGGTCCAGCACCACGTCGGCGTGCGCCTCGCCCATGCACCACAGCACCAGCTGGTGCGTCTCGGCGTTGCGCTCCAGCCGCAGCGTCGGGTCCCCGGCCACCAGCCGGCCCAGGTTCTTGGCCAGCGCGTCCTCGTCGGAGCGGGTGTGGGCCACGATCGCGATCGGCAGCAGCGGCTCCGGCATCTCCCAGGGCGCCATGAGCAGCGGGTGGTCCTTGCCGGAGATGGTGTCCCCGGTCTCCGCGGTGGTCGACTTGGTGATCGCCACCAGGTCGCCGGCCACGGCGTGGGGCACCTCGCGCAGGTTGTCGCCCAGCGGGGAGAACAGGTGGGCGAAGCGCTCGTCGGCGTCGTGGTCGGGGTGGCCGCGCTCGGCCATGCCGTGCCCGGAGATGTGCACGGGGGTCTCCGGGCGCAGCGTGCCGGAGAAGACGCGGACCAGGGAGACCCTCCCGACGTACGGGTCGATCGTGGTCTTGACGACCTCGGCGACGAGCGGGCCCTCCGGGTCGCAGCGCAGCGGCTCGCGCGGCTCGCCCTCGACGTCGGTCACCGGCGGCACCTCGTGCTCCAGCGGCGACGGGAAGCCGCTGACCAGCACCCCCAGCAGCGCGTCGAGCCCGACCCGGGTCTCGGCGCAGACCGGCACCACCGGGTAGAACGAGCCGCGGGCGACCGCCTTCTCGAGGTCGTCGATGATCACGCCGGTCTCGATCGCCTCGCCGCTGAGGTAGCGGTCCATGAGGGTCTCGTCCTCGCTCTCGGCGATGATCCCCTCGAGCAGGGTGTTGCGGGACTCCTCGATCGCCGGCAGGTGCTCCCGGTCGGGCTCGCGCACCTGCGGCGGGTAGCCCGCGGAGTAGTCGAAGACGCGCTGCGTGATCAGGCCGATCAGCCCCTCGACGCTGCTGCCGTCGTCGCCCAGCATCGGCAGGTACAGCGGCAGCACGTTGTCCCCGAAGACCTCCTGGCAGGTCTGCAGGGTCTCGTCGAAGTCGGCCCGGTGGTGGTCCAGGCGGGTGATCGCCACCGCCCGGGGCATGCCGACGTGCGCGCACTCCTCCCACAGGGCGGCGGTGGCGGCGTCCATGCCGTCGACGGCGGAGACGACGAAGAGGGCCGCGTCGGCCGCCCGAAGGCCGGCCCGCAGCTCCCCGACGAAGTCGGCGTAGCCCGGCGTGTCGAGCAGGTTGACCTTCACGCCGTCGTGCAGCAGCGGGGCGCAGGACAGCGTGACGGACCGCTGCTGCTTCTGCGCCGCCGGATCGTGGTCGGTGGTCGTGGTGCCCTCGGTCACCGAGCCGGCCCGGGGGATCGTGCCGGTCGCCGCGAGCAGCGCCTCGACCAGCGTCGTCTTACCCGCGCCGGAGTGCCCGACGATCACCACGTTACGTACCCTGGCGGGGTCATCAACCACCGGCGCGGTGCCGGCGACACCCTTCTCCTGGACCTTCTGCGCCATCACGCGCCTCCCGAAAGTCTTGAGCTATCTGTGAGCAGTCTCACAGTCACGTCCTGTTCACCGATCCCACACCCGAAACATCACCGGCACAAGTGCCGCCCGGCCCGAACCGCTCCGGTTTACTCAAGCATCGTGAGCAGTCCCACGTGCCGGTATCCGGCAAGCTCCGCCCCGGTTATCGTGAGAGCGCCATGGCGAAGATCCTCAGCGTAGTGAGTCGGGCCGGACTGGCCCGCGTCCTGGACCCCGTTGCCGCCGCACTCCTGCGGGCCGGGGTGACCCCGAATGCGGTCACGGTCGCCGGCACCGTCGGCGTGCTCGTCGGCGCGCTCGGCTTCGCCACCCGCGGCTACCTCTTCACCGCGCTCATCATCATCACCCTGAGCTGCTTCACGGACCTCATCGACGGTTCGATGGCCCGCCAGCGCGGCATCACCAACAAGTTCGGCGCGCTGCTGGACTCCTCGATGGACCGCATCGCCGACGGCGCCATCTTCGCCGCCGTGGCCTACTACTACGCCTCCCAGCACGAGCTGCGCCCGGCCGCGGCCGCGCTGCTGTGCCTGCTCACCGGTCAGGTGGTCTCCTACGTCAAGGCACGCGCCGAGGGGCTGGGCTTCACCTGCAACGTCGGCATCATAGAGCGGGCCGAGCGGCTGATCCTCATCGGCATCGGCGGGCTGCTGTGGAAGTTCGGCGTGCCGTACGGCCTGGAGTCGGTCATGTGGCTGCTGGGCGCCCTGTCGATCGTGACGATCGCCCAGCGCATCGGCACCGTGTACCGGCAGGCCCACGCGCCCGAGCGGCCCTCCGAACAGGTCGACGCCCGGTGAGCCTGGTCGAGCTCGGCTACGGCGCGGCCTTCAGCCTGCTGCCCAGGCTGCCCCGAGGGGTGACCTGGCCCCTGTTCGCCGCCGCGGCGGCGAGCGGCTCCGGGCGGTACCGCCGCGGGAAACCGGGAAAGGGCACCGCGACCCTGGCCGCGAACCTGCGGCGGGTGGTCGGTCCCGACATGCCGGAGGCGCAGTTCGCGGACCTGCTGCACCGGGCCCTGCGCTCCTACTCGCGGTACTACCTGGAGGCCTTCCGGCTCCCCGGGCGCTCCAGGGAGCAGATCCTGCGCGGCTTCCGGCTCGAGCGCGGCGAGCTGCTCGGGCAGCACGTGGCGGCCGGGATCGGCTCCGTGATCGCGCTGCCGCACGCCGGCAACTGGGACGCCGCCGGGGCGTGGGTCGCCGCCAACGGCTGGCCGATCACCACCGTCGCCGAGCGGCTCAAGCCCGAGAGCGTGTACCTCAGGTTCCTGGACTTCCGCCGCTCCCTCGGCATGGAGATCCTCCCGCTGACCGGCGGCGACCGGCCGACCTTCGACGTGCTCGAGGAGCGGGTCCGCAGCGGCTCGGTGGTGCCGCTGCTGGCCGACCGCGACCTCACCCCGCGCGGGGTGGACGTCGAGTTCTTCGGCGGCCGGACCCGGATGCCGGCCGGGCCGGCGCTGCTCGCCCTGCGCACCGGCGCGCCGCTCTACGTCGTCGACATGTGGTTCGACCCGGACGCGGCGGCCGGGCACCTCTACGGCCCGGTCGAGATGCCGGCCCCGGACGAGGGCTCCCTCGACGCCCGGGTGCGCATCGTCACCCAGCGCGTCGCGGACTTGTTTGCCGCGGGCATCGCGCGGCATCCGGAGGACTGGCACATGCTCCAGCGGTTCTGGCTCGACGAGCCGGCCGTGCGCGCGGCGGCGTAGAAGGGGTGGCGATGCGCATCGGAATCGTCTGCCCATACTCCTTCGACGTGCCCGGCGGGGTGCAGAACCACGTCCGTGACCTGGCCGAGACGCTCATCGCCCTCGGCCACCACGTCAGCGTCCTGGCCCCCGGCGACGAGGAGGGCATCACCCTGCCGTACGTCGTGCCGGCCGGGCGGACGGTGCCGGTGCCGTACAACGGCTCGGTCGCCCGCGTGTCGTTCGGCCTGATCTCGGCCACCCGGGTGCGGCGCTGGCTGGCCGCCGGCCGCTTCGACGTGCTGCACGTGCACGAGCCGCTCATCCCGAGCCTGTCGATGCTCGCGGTGCTCTCGGCCCGCGGGCCCGTCGTGGCCACCTTCCACACCGCGATGACCCGCTCGCGGGCTCTCGCCGCCGCCCAGGGCGTGCTGCAGCTGGTGCTGGAGAAGATCACCGGGCGGATCGCGGTCAGCGAGCTGGCCCGCAAGGTCCAGGTCGAGCACCTCGGCGGCAGCGCGTGGGAGATTCCCAACGGGGTGCAGGCGTCGAAGTACCGCGACGCCGAGCCGCTGCCCGGCTGGCCGGGCGAGGGCGGGGCGCTCGGGTTCATCGGGCGCTTCACCGAGCCTCGCAAGGGGTTCCGGTACCTCCTGAGGGCCTTCGAGTCGTTGGCCGCGACGCGGCCGGGCCTGCGGTTGCTCGTGGCCGGCCCAGGGGAGCCCCTGCCGGACATCTCGGACAACGTGGTGTTTCTGGGCAAGGTGTCGGAGGAGGACAAGGCGCGGATGCTGCGCAGCGTCGACCTCTACGTGGCGCCGAACACCGGCGGCGAGTCGTTCGGCATGATCCTCACCGAGGCCATGGCGGCCGGCACGCCGGTGCTGGCCAGCGAGCTGGACGCGTTCCGCCGGGTGCTCGACGGCGGGACGGCCGGGGCGCTGTTCCCGGTCGGCGACGCCGACGCGCTGGCCCGCACGGCCGCGCAGCTGCTCGACGACCCCGCCCGCCGGGCCGCGCTGGCCGCCCGGGGCAGCGAGGTGGTGGCCGCCTACGACTGGCCGGTCGTCGCCGAGCGGGTCCTGGAGGTCTACGCGACCGCGATCGAGGTTGCCGGAGCGACCGTGCAGGAGTCGGTCCCGTAGGCTGCGCCGCATGTGGTGGGTGATCGCCGTGGTGGCCCTGGTGGTCGTCGTGGCCACCTACCTGACGTGGCTCGCGGCCCGGGTCGACCGGCTGCACGCGCGGGCCTCGGCCGCCTACGCCACCCTCGACGCCCACCTGGTGCGCCGGGCCGCCGCCGCGGTGGCCCTGGCGGAGTCGTCCCAGCTGCCGACGCTCACGTACGCGGCCAAGATCGCCCTGGACGCCCAGCCGGGCGACCGTGAGGTGGCCGAGAACGACCTCACCAGGCACCTGCGCCTGGTCCGGTCCGGCGACGGCCTCGACGGCGACGGCCTCGTGGCGGTGCCCGGCGAGGTGGCCGAGTCGCTGGTCGGGGTCAGCCGGCGGGTGGCGCTGGCCCGGCAGGTGCACAACGACGTGGTCCGCGACGCCCTGGCGGTCCGCCGCAGGCCGGTCGTCCGGCTGTTCCGGCTCGCCCGGAAACACCCCGTCCCTGCCTATTTCGACGTGGATGACCCGTCGCTGACCTGAGCGTGGGCCGCGAGCTTGCCATTGGCTGTCGGGCCGGGTGATGACGGAAGCGTAAACTTGCGGGTGAATCCAGCTTTTCTTGTTAGGAGTGCGTCGTCGTGTCCTCACCCAGTTCGCCGGTCACCGGCACCGCCCGCGTCAAGCGCGGCATGGCCGAGATGCTCAAGGGCGGCGTCATCATGGACGTCGTCACGCCCGAGCAGGCCAAGATCGCGGAGGACGCCGGCGCCGTCGCCGTCATGGCGCTCGAGCGGGTCCCCGCCGACATCCGCGCCCAGGGCGGCGTGTCCCGCATGAGCGACCCGGACATGATCGACGGCATCATCAGCGCCGTGTCGATCCCGGTCATGGCCAAGGCCCGCATCGGCCACTTCGTCGAGGCGCAGATCCTGCAGGCGCTCGGCGTCGACTACGTCGACGAGTCCGAGGTGCTCACCCCGGCCGACTACGCCAACCACATCGACAAGTGGGCGTTCACCGTGCCCTTCGTCTGCGGCGCGACCAACCTCGGCGAGGCGCTGCGCCGGATCAACGAGGGCGCCGCCATGATCCGCTCCAAGGGCGAGGCCGGCACCGGCGACGTCTCCAACGCCACCACGCACATGCGCACGATCCGCGCCGAGATCCGCCGGCTCACCTCGCTGCCCGAGGACGAGCTGTTCGTCGCGGCGAAGGAGCTCCAGGCGCCGTACGAGCTGGTCAAGGAGGTCGCCGAGACGGGCAAGCTGCCGGTCGTGATGTTCACCGCGGGCGGCATCGCCACCCCGGCCGACGCGGCGATGATGATGCAGCTCGGCGCCGAGGGCGTCTTCGTCGGCTCGGGCATCTTCAAGTCGGGCAACCCGCAGCAGCGCGCCGCCGCGATCGTCAAGGCCACCACCTTCCACGACGACCCGGACGTCCTCGCCAAGGTCTCCCGCGGCCTGGGTGAGGCCATGGTCGGCATCAACGTCGACGAGATCCCGCAGCCGCACCGCCTCGCCGAGCGGGGCTGGTGACCACCTCCGTGATCATCGGCGTGCTCGCCCTGCAGGGCGATACCCGCGAACACCTGCGCGCGGTGGCCGAGCTCGACGCGGTCGGCCGTCCCGTGCGCCGGGTCGACGAGCTCGACTCGGTCGACGCGCTCATCATCCCGGGTGGCGAGTCCACCACGATGAGCAAGCTGGCGGTCGAGTTCGGCCTGCTGGAGCCGATCCGCAAGCGGATCGCCGGCGGCATGCCCGTCTACGGCTCGTGCGCCGGCATGATCATGCTCGCCTCCACGATCCTGGACGGGCGCGCCGACCAGGTGCCCTTCGGCGGCATTGACATGACGGTCCGCCGCAATGCGTTCGGCCGCCAGGTCGACTCATTCGAGGGGTCCGTGGACATTTCGGGCATTGACGGCGGCCCGTTCCAGGCGGTCTTTATCCGCGCCCCGTGGGTAGAGTCGGTGGAGGATTCGGTGGAGGTGCTGGGGCGTGTGAGTTCCGGGCCGCCCGGCGAAGCGTCGCGGGCCGGAATGCCCACAGGCGGCGCCGCCGGTAGGATTGTCGCGGTTCGGCAGGGGCACCTGCTCGCGACCGCCTTCCACCCCGAGCTCACCGGCGACCTGCGCGTCCATCGGTACTTCGTGGAGATGGCACGCGAGGCGGGTAAGACGACGGAGGGTTAGGCATGTCGGGGCACTCAAAATGGGCGACCACCAAGCACAAGAAGGCGGTCATCGACGCCAAGCGTGGGAAGCTCTTCGCCCGCCTGATCAAGAACGTCGAGGTGGCCGCGCGCACCGGCGGCGGTGACCCGGCCGGCAACCCCACGCTCTTCGACGCGATCCAGAAGGCGAAGAAGAACTCGGTCCCCAACGACAACATCAACAACGCCGTGAAGCGTGGCTCCGGCCTGATCGGCGGCGGCGCCGACTGGCAGACCGCGATGTACGAGGGCTACGGCCCGAACGGCGTCGCCATCCTGATCGAGTGCCTGACGGACAACCGCAACCGGGCCTCGACGGAGGTGCGCGTCGCCCTGACCCGCAACGGCGGCTCCCTGGCCGACGCGGGCAGCGTGTCGTACATGTTCACCCGCAAGGGCGTCGTCATCGTCCCCAAGGCGGGCGACCTGACCGAGGACGACCTCCTCCTCGCGGTGCTGGACGCCGGCGCCGAGGAGGTCAACGACCTGGGCGAGGCCTTCGAGATCATCTCCGAGGCCTCCGACCTCGTCCCGGTCCGCACCGCCCTGCAGGAGGCCGGCATCGACTACGAGTCGGCCGAGTCCTCGTTCGTGCCGAGCGTCACCGTCCCCCTGGACGAGGAGGGCGCCCGCAAGGTCTTCAAGGTCATCGACGCCCTGGAGGACTGCGACGACGTCCAGAACGTCTACGCCAACTTCGACGTCTCCGACGAGGTCATGGCCCTGGTCGAAGCCTGACCCTGCCGACGCACCAGTGGCGCCCCCGCCTACGGCGGGCGGCGCCACTTGTCGTTATGGCTCCGTATCCTGAAAAACAGCAGGTGGGGTGGAAACATGGCCTTCTGGCCATTACTTTACATGGGGAGGAGGTGACCATGACCATGACTGAAATCGCCGCCCACCAGGCGGCCGAACCGGAGATCGACCCGGAGCTGCTCGCGGAGGCGCAGCGACAGCTCGGCGACACATGGCCGAATCAGGCCATCAACGAGGGGCTCAGGCTCCTCGTCGAACAGAAGCGCCTCGAGCGAAGGCGGGCCCTCGAAGATCTTCGACGGATGTCCCGCGAGGGCCTTTTCAACTACGCGGCGCTCGACGAGGTGGACGAGTGAAGTATCTGGTGGACACCAGCGCCCTCGTCCGGCTGCAGCGGGAGCAGGCCCCCGCGGAATGGGACGACCTCGTCGAGCGCGGGCTCATCGCCGTCTGTGAACCGACGCTCGCTGAAACGATGTCCATCGCCGACAGCAAGGAATATCTCGCCATCGAAAACAGGATCTGCGGGCTGTATCCGTGGGCCTCTGTCCCGGACAGCATCTGGCCGCTCGTGGAGGCCATCCGCCACGAGCTGGTCGAGCCGAGCGCCTATCAAGGGCTCTCGGTGGCCGATCTGGTTGTCGCGGCGACGGCGATTCGGCTGAAGCTCGAAGTGCTGCACGAGGACCACGACTACGAGACGGTGGCCCGGTTCGTGCCCGAACTGCGCCAGCGCAGGATCAGCGCGGGACCCGAATAGCCACGGCTCAGCGCGCCCCCGTCGTTGCGGGGCGCGCTGGTCAATCAGGAGTGGGCGGGGGCCGGCGTGGGGGAAGGGTGCGGGCGGCGGGCCAAGGGGGCCAGGGCGCACAGCAGCAGGGCCGGGCTCAGCAGGCTCAGCGGGCCCACGCCCAGGATCAGGAAGGCGGCGATGCCCGCCGCGGTCAGCGCCGGGGTCCACCACCTCGCCCGGCGGGTCACCGCGGCCGCGACGGCCACCGCGATCAGGCCCAGCAGGGTGAGGGCCATGCCGGGCAGGACCCAGCCGAAGGCGAACGGGGCGTACGTGCCCAGGCGGTCGTCGACGCGGGTGGCGGTGGACGGGTCGAGGGCCGTGGCGGCGGCGATTGACGTGTAGTCGCCGACCATCAGCGCGGAGAAGTTCAGCAGGGCGAGCACCACGATTACGGACAGGGCGCGGGACCAGGCCGGGGCGGTGCGGGCCAGGTGCAGTACCGCCGGAATGAACGCCAGCCAGCACAGGTGCAGCAGCAGGGCGCTGGCCTGGGCCAGGGACGGGTGGGCCAGGCTGCCGGACAGGCTCGGGCTGAAGTTCGGGACCGTGGCCAGGCCCGCGGCGAACAGCACCGGGGCCAGGACCAGGCAGGCCCGGCCGGCGGCGGAGGTGAAGGCGCCGAAGGAGTCCGGCTCCTCGGCGGGCGGCCGGCGCAGGCGCAGGGCGGCCCTCGTGTAGGCGGCCAGCATCACCGCGGGGCCGGCCAGGGACAGGGGCAGCGGGGAGATGGCGAACAGGAAGTACAGGGCCGTGCCGAGCAGCGCGGCCCCGGCCGTCCACCAGTCGATGACCCTCGCCCGGGCCGCGGCCAGCGGGGTCAGGATCAGCGACAGCGCCCAGCCGAGCAGGCCGGGCGCCTGCCAGCCCCATTGGGCCCACGCCAGGGACTCGAAGGACTCGTTGGCGCGGCGGACCGCGTCGTCCGGGAGGAGCTGCTCCAGGGCCAGCAGCCACAGGTCGGTGGACATCAGTGCGGCGAAGGTGGCCAGGCCGGCGACGATGGCCAGCCAGGACGCGCGGGCCAGCGCCGCGCCGCGGTGGCGGATCGGGGCCAGCAGGGCGAGCAGGCCGGGGACGAACAGCGCCCAGGCATAGTGCAGCAGCACCGCGTGCCACTGCAGGGCCTCCGGGTGCTGGCGGTAGATGCCGAAGCCCTGAGCTGCGTCGCCCAGGGCGGGGTCGGCCGCCGTCGCGGCGAGCAGGGCCAGCGGAGCCAAGATCAACAGGTAGCGCATGGCGTGGACGCTAGGGGCGCGCAGGCCGCAGGTCGCCCCTCGCGCGGGCCAACCGGGGTCCGTCGCGCGGCGGAGAGTCGGTCATCCGGCGGATGGGTTCCGCTGCGCCGGTGGCGCCGTAGCTTCTCTGGACATGCGGGTCGACCTGGCGGTGACGGCGGGCTTCGTCGCGTTCGCGCTCACCGAAGAGGCTGTCGTGGGGATGCCGGGGGCCTGGTGGCCGTTCGCGCTCGCCGTCTTCGCCGCGCTCGTCGCGCTGCGCCGCCGGGCGCCGCTGGCCGGGCTCGTGGCCAGTTGCGTGCACGCCAACGCGCTGCTGTACCCGGGCGGGGTCGTGACCTACCGGCTGTGGCAGCTCGCCGCGATGATCATCTTCGCGTTCACCGCCGGGCGGATGCACCCGTCCGGGTGGAGGAAGTGGATCGGGCTGGGGCTCGTCCTCGCGACGGCGGTCACGTTCTGGAGCGTCGACCCCGATGATCCGATGGGCGCGTTCTTCTTCCCGCTGACGCCCTGGGGGCTGGGGGCGGCCTTGGCGGTACAGCAACGCCGCGCCGCCGACCGGCGCGCCCGGGAGGCGGTGCTGGACGAGCGCGGCCGGATCGCGCGCGAGCTGCACGACATGGTGGCGCACAGCGTCACCGTCATGGTCATCCAGGCGGGCGTGGTGCGGCGGCGGCTCGACGCCGGGCTGCCCGTGGACGGGGAACTGCTGCGCAGCATCGAGGCGTCCGGGCGGGATGCGGTCGGGGAACTGCGGCGCACGCTCGGGCTGCTGCGCGGGGAGGGCGCGGCCGATCCGCCGGTCGGGCTGGAGCGCCTCGACGACCTGCTCGCGCAGATGCGGGAGGCCGGGCTGGCGGTCACCCTGCGACGGGAGGGCGAGCCCGTGGCGCTGGCGCCGGCGGCGGACCTTTCGGCGTACCGCATCGTGCAGGAAGCCCTGACCAACGTGCTCAAGCACGCGGGGCCGACGGCCGTGACCGTCGGCGTGCGCTACGCCCCCGACGGCGTCCACCTCACCGTCGCCGACGACGGCGGGCGCGCGGGTGGGCCGGCGGCCGGGACCGGTCAGGGGCTGATCGGGATGCGGGAGCGGGCCGCGCTGTTCGGCGGGGACCTGACGGCGGGGCCGCGGGCCGGTGGCGGGTTCGCGGTGCACGCACGGCTACCGGTCGCGGCATGAGCCGGTGGCGGCATGAGTCAGAACAAGGCCTGGTGGCGGCATGAGTCAGAACAAGGCCGGTGGTGACATGGGCCAGATCAAGGTGGTCGTCGCGGACGACCAGAAGATGGTGCGGGCCGGGCTGCGGATGGTGATCGAGACCGAGCCCGACATGGCCGTCGTGGGGGAGGCCGGGGACGGGATCGAGGCGGTGGCGCTGGCCCGGCGGCTGCGGCCCGACGTGGTGCTCATGGACATCGCGATGCCCCGGCAGGACGGGCTGGCTGCGACCCGGGCCCTGCTGGCCGCGCCGTCGCCGCCGCGGATCGTCGCGCTGACGACCTTCGACACCGACGAGAACCTCTACAACGCGCTGCGGGCCGGGGCGAGCGGGTTCCTGCTCAAGGTCTCCTCGCCCGAGCACCTGCTCACCGCGATCCGGGTGGTCGCCTCCGGCGAGGCGCTGCTCGACCCGGCGGTGACCACCCGGGTCATCGCCGCGTTCGCCGGGCAGCCGGGGCCGCGCCCGCCGGCCGCGCTGGCCGAGCTGACCGGGCGGGAGGCCGACGTGCTGCGACTCATGGCCCGGGGGCTGTCCAACGCCGAGATCTCCGCCGCCCTCACGCTCGGCGAGGCGACCGTGAAGTCGCACGTGGCGCGGGTGCTCATGAAGCTCGGGCTGCGCGACCGGGTCCAGGCGGTGGTGTACGCCTACGAGTCCGGCCTGGTCCGCGCCGGATCGGGGTTCAGTCCAGCGCGACCCTGAGGTGGCGCGGGGCCGTGCAGGATGGCGTCGGGGGTCAGTCCAGGGCGACCCTGAGGTGGCGCGGGCCGCGCAGGATGGCGCTGGTGCGGTACACCGGCGGGTCCTCCAGCAACCGGGCGCGCACGAGGACCGGGGCGAGGGCGGACAGCGCCAGCTGGGCCTCCAGGCGGGCCAGCGGGGCGCCGAAGCAGTAGTGGATGCCGTCGCCGAAGGCCAGGTGCTGGGCCGGGCGGCGGCCCGGGTCGAAGCGGTCCGGGTCGGTGAACTGCTCCGGGTCGCGGTTGCCGGCGGCCAGGGCGAGGGTGATCGGGGCGCCCTGCGGGATGGTGGTGCCGGCGATCGGGATGTCGGCCAGCGCGGTCCGCCAGCGCACCATCTGCACCGGCGGGTCGTAGCGCAGCACCTCCTCGACGAAGGGCACGATCAGCCCCGGCTCGGCCATCAGCCGCTCCAGCCACAGCGGCTGGCGCAGCAGGACCAGGCAGCCGTTGGCGATGAGGTTCACCGTCGTCTCGTGGCCGGCGATGAGCAGCAGCATGGCCGTGCTGACCAGCTCGGCGCGGGTCATCCGGCCGTCGGGGCCGTCGTCGGTGGCCAGGGCCGAGAGCAGGTCCTCGCCCGGTTCGGTGATGCGGCGGTCGACCAGGTCGCCGAGGTACGCCGCGAGATCCTCCAGCGCCTGCCGGTCCGGTTCGACGTGGTTCAGTGCCTCGTCGATCCAGGCCCGGAAGCGCGGCTCGTCCTCCAGCGGCACGCCGAGCAGCCCGCAGATGACGCGCACCGGCAGCGGGTAGGCGAACTGGTCGACGAGGTCCACTGTGGACGGCGGGAACTCCCCGATGAGCTCCCCGGCCAGCGAGGCCAGCCACGGCTCCATGTCGGCCACCTTGTGCGGGGAGTGCGGCGGGCCGAACGGCCGCGTCGCCAGCCGCCGCATCCGGTCGTGCGAGGGCGGGTCCAGCCTCAGGAACGAGGGCGGCAGCCCCAGCAGCTCCGGCTCGTCGGTGCGCGAGCTCACCCGCGGGTCGTGCAGCAGGGCCGCGATCGAGGAGAACGTCGAGACCACATAGGACCCGTCCGGCGCGCGCACGACGGGGGTCCGGCGCAGGGAGGTGTACAGCGGATAAGGATCGTGGCGGTTGACGGGATCCAGGATCGCGCCGAAGACGGATCCGACGGCAGTGCTCATCACGCGCTCCGCACGGTGGTCGGGCGGTGGCCGGTGACCACCACGGTGGCGTCCCGGGCCAGCAGCGTGCGGGAGGGCACGTCGGCCGGCACGGGCAGGATGTCGTCGGGGCGGTCGACGGCGGGGAACGCCGGCGGGAAGGGCGCCGCCTGCTCGATCAGGTGCCGGTAGAACGGCAGCCACTTGGCCTGGTTGAAGGTGACCGCCCCGGTGATGCGCCCCTTGTACCCGTACACGGCCGTGAACCGGCGCTCGGCCACCGAGCCCTGGGTCACCGCGACCTCATCGGCGAAGGTCGGTACGCCCACGGACTTGATGTTCGTCCCGAACTGCAGCGACCAGAACTGCGGCATGTGCAGGTGCGGCCAGCGCTCCGACTCGTCGCTGACCATGTTGTGCGCGGCCACCTCGGCCTGGCTGACCGCGTTGGCCCAGTGCTCCAGGGCCAGGAACTGGTAGCCGAACATGGCGTTGGGCGAGCGGGCCACGTCGCCGGCCACGAAGATGTCGTCGGTCACCACGCCGTTGACGTCGAAGGCGCGGCAGCCGGCGTCGCAGGCCACGCCCCACGGGCCGACGGCCAGCCCCGAGCTCGCCAGCCACTCGACGTTGCGGATGCCGCCGAGCGCGGCGACCACCACGTCGACGTCGAGGGCGGTGCCGTCGGAGAGGTGGGCGCGGCGCACCCGCGTGCCGTCGCCGTCGATCCGCTCGACGGTGACCCCGCAGCGCAGGTCGACGCCGTGCTCGCGCTGGATGTCGGCGGCGATCCCGCCGACCAGGCCGCCGAGCGCGCCGGCCAGGGGCGTGCCCGCCGCCTCGGCCACGGTGACGTCCAGGCCCAGCTGGCGGCACGTCGAGGCGACCTCGGAGCCGGTGAACCCGGCCCCGACCACCAGCACCCGGCCCGGCCGCGGGAGGTCCCCTCCGGGCGTCAGGTGGTGCTGCAGCCGTACCGCGTCGTCGCGGGTCCGCAGCACGAACATCCCGTCCAGGGCCGCCTCGACGGGGTCCGGCCAAGGCCGGGCCCGCACGCCGGTGGCGATGAGCAGCCGGTCGAACGGCACCGAGGTGCCGTCGCCGAGCTGCACCCGGCGCAGCGCGAGGTCGAGCCCGGTGGCGCGCACCCCGAGGCGCCACTGGGCGTCGAGGTCGGGCCGGCGGGGCAGCCCGGTGCCGTCGGGCCGTATGCGGCCGCTGAGTGCCTGCTTGGACAGCGGCGGCCGGTCGTAGGGGCCGTAGGGCTCGTCGTCGATGAGGGTCAGCGCGCCCGTGTAGCCCTCCTCGCGCAGCGCCTCGGCGGCCCGCAGCCCGGCCAGCGACGCGCCGACGACGACGATCCGGCTGGCGCCGTCCCTGATCCGCACCGGCGGCATGTCCTGGGTGGCCAGCCGGTCGATCTGGATGGCCTGCACCGGGCAGGCGGCGGCCGCGCGGCGGACCCGTTCCTGCTGTTCCTCGCCGGGCTCGGGGTCGTAGACGAGGGCCTCGTCGCCCTGGATCTGGAAGGCGGACGGGGCCAGGAAGGCGCACTGGGCGTACCCCTGGCATTTGGTGAGGTCGACAACCACGTGCATGCATCCACGGTGCCCGCTGCCGGGCGGGGCGCCCCTCACCCGATGGGAAGGGCCGCGCGGACCACGGTGCCCCTGCCGGGCGCGCTGCGGATGTCGAGGGTGCCGCCGAGCAGCATGGCCCGCTCGCGCATCGAGCGCACCCCGAGGCGGCCCGGGTGCGGCCCGTCCGGGGCGAACCCGACGCCGTCGTCGATCACCTCCAGCACGACCTGGGCGTCGTCGCCGGCCAGCCGCACGGTCACCTGCGAGGCCTCGGCGTGCCGGGCGGCGTTGGCCAGGGCCTCCAGCGCGATGCGGTACAGCGCCTCCTCGACCTGCGGGCTGACCGGCGGATCGGCGTCGAGCTGCAGGCCCCACCCCCGGTCGCTGCCCGGTGCGGTGCCGTTCACGTGGGCAGGGTTGTTGCCGGGGGCATTGCGCAGCGTCTCGAACAGGCCCCTGAGCGCGGTCGCGAGGCCCGCGCCGACAAGGGTCTCCGGGCGCAGCCGCAGGATGATCCCGCGCAGGTCGGTCAGGCCGGCCGCGGCGGTCTCCTTGATCCAGGCCAGCGACGCCTCGGCGTGCGCCGGGTTGCCGTGCAGCAGCTCGGCCGCGGTGCCGGCGCCGAGGCTGATGCCGTACAGCGTCTGCACCACCGAGTCGTGCAGGTCCCGGGCCAGCCGGGCCGGCTCGGCCGCCGAGGCCAGCAGGAGCTCGGCCAGCGGCACGAACGGGGCCAGGCCATCCGGCTGCGGCGCCCGCCGCCCGCCGACGGCCAGCAGCCCGCCCGCCACCGGCAGGTAGGCCATGCGTTCGGTGCGCACCGCCCGCCCGGTCGCCATCGCATCGAGGGCGACCTCGCGATCCACGAGGTCCTCCGGGCCGGAGCCGGTCAGGACGAACCCGCGGGCGTCGAGCACGAACACGGCGGTCACGAAGGAGCCGCCGCGTGCACAGGGACCAGGCCGACCCGCATCGCGTAGAGCGCGGCCTGGGTGCGGCTCTCGGCGTTGAGCTTCTGCAGGATGTTGCTCACGTGCGTCTTGACCGTCTGCGGCGCGATGTGCAGCTCCCGGGCGATCTGGCCGTTGGCCCGGCCGCGGGCCAGCAGCGTGAGGACCTCCTCCTCGCGGCGGGTCAGCTGCGGCGGGGCGGTCGGCACGTGCACGTCGCGGACCAGCCGGGCGGCCACCGCCGGGGAGAGCTGCACCTGGCCCGCGGCCGCGGCCCGCACGGCCCGGTGTAACTCCTCGGCGTCGGTGTCCTTGAGCAGGTAGCCGACCGCGCCGGCGTGCAGGGCGTCGGCGATCAGCTGCGGCTCCAGGTACCCGCTCAGCGCCACCACTTCGACGCTGGGCAGCTCGCGGCGGATCACCGCGATCGCGCTGATCCCGTCGAGGACCGGCATGAGGAGGTCCATCAGCACGATGTCGGGGCGCAGCTCGTGGGTCAGCGCCACGGCCTCCCGCCCGTCGGCCGCCGCGCCCACCGTCTCCAGGTCGCTGCTGAGCGACAGGAAGCTGCGCAACCCCTCGCGGACCATTGCGTGGTCGTCGGCGATCAAGATCCTGATACTCATCGGGCCCCGTATACCCCGCAACGGCCGCCAGTACCGCAGGCGGCGGAGCCAATCGAACTACACCGAATGGGGGAGACCGAAGGTCGCCGGCCCGACAGAACCGCGGCGTGATGTGCCGGGGGGCCGCCCGTCGGCACGGTTGGGAGCGTGACGCCCTACTTGCACCGGCTGAGCCGGTTCTCCCTGGTGGGAGTCAGCGGTGTCGTCGTCAACAACGCCGCCCTGCTCGTGCTGCACGGGCTGCTCGGGCTCGCGCTGCTGCCGGCCACCGTGGCGGCGGTTGAGATCGCCCTCGTATCCAACTACGTCCTGCATGAAGTGTGGACCTTTCGGCGCCGACGCCTGTCGCTGCAGCGGTTCGCGTACTTCAGCCTTGCCGGCCTGGCCGCGATGCCGGTCAACGTCGTCGTGGTGCAGCTGCTCGTCGGCCTCGGCATGCACTACCTCCCCGCCAACCTGGTCGGCATCGCGGCCGGATTCGGGGTCAACTTCGCCGTCAGCTCGAAGTGGATTTGGAGTGAACACACCGATGGAGCAGATGGTGTTGGCCGTGCTCACCCTGATCTCGCTGGTGCTGACGGTGCAGGCGGCCCACGCCCTGTATCTGATGATCTACACGTGGGATCAGCCGGAGGCGGACGCCAAGGCACGCGTCCCCGATCAACGTGCTACGCCGGAAATTTCCTTCACCGCAATCCTCCCGGCACGGCACGAAGAGGAAGTCATCCAGCACACCATCGCCCGCGCCGCGTCCGCTGACTACCCGCCCCAGCTGGTGCAGATCCTGGTGGTCTGCTCGGCCGACGACGTCGGCACCATCGAGCGGGCCCGGGCGCAGGTCGATGCGCTGCGCGTGGCCGGGCGCAACAACGTGGACGTGGTCGTCTTCGACGACGGGCCGATCAACAAGCCACACGGCCTCAACACGGCACTGCGCTACGCCACCAACGACGTCGTGGCCATCTTCGACGCCGAGGACGAGGTCCAGCCCGAGCTGTTCGACATCGTCAACACCATCATGCTCTCCGACGACGTCGCCGTCGTGCAGGCCGGCGTGCAGCTGATGAACTTCGACTCCAACTGGTACTCGACGTTCAACGTGCTGGAGTACTTCTTCTGGTTTCGCAGCCGGCTGCACTACCACGCCAAGAACGGCGCGATCACCCTCGGCGGCAACACGGTCTTCTTCAAGCGGGAGCTCATCGAGCGGCTCGGCGGCTGGGACGAGACCAACCTCACCGAGGACGCCGACATCGGCCTGCGAGTGTCCAGCATGGGGGAGAAGGTCCGGGTGGTCTACGACGACCGGTACGTGACCAAGGAGGAGACCCCGCCGACGCTGCAGAGCTTCATCAAGCAGCGCACCCGGTGGTGCCAGGGCTTCATGCAGACCCTGGGCAAAGGGACCTGGAAGCTGATGCCCAACCGGCGGCAGCGCTTCCTGGCCTGGTACACGCTCGCGTTCCCGCACGTCCAGGCGATGCTGGGCTTCTACCTGCCGGTCGCGGTGCTGAGCGCCTTCGTGCTCAGCGTGCCGGTGCCGGTGGCGATGCTGTCCTGGCTGCCGGTCCTGCTGCTCGGCGCGCACTTCGTCATGTCCGTGGTCGGGCTGTACGAGTTCACCAGCGCGCACGGGCTCAAGGCGGGGCCGGGGACGGTGCTCAAGATGGCGCTCACCTGGTTCCCGTATCAGATGGTGCTCTCCTACGCGGCCGCCCGGGCGCTGTACCGCCAGCTCAAGGGCGCTACCAACTGGGAGAAGACGGCCCACGTCGGCGCCCACCGCACCGAGGTTTCGGAGCTGACCAATGTCGGCTGACACGCTTACCAAACCACGGCCGAGGCCCGCATCCGGTACCGCGGGCAAGCCGGACAAGGCCCCGAAGGCGATCATCGCCCTGTGCCTGCTCATCGGGCTGGTCAGCCACGGCTGGAACATGTTCCGGTACCCGCTGTACCTCACCGACGAAGGCATCTACATGGAGCAGGCCTGGGCGGTGCTCAGGCAGGGCAAGCTCTCCCCGTACACGTACTTCTACGACCACGCCCCGATGGGCTGGCTGGCCCTGGCCGGCTGGGTCGGTGTGCTGCCGGGCGGGTTCTCCGCGTTCGGCAACGCGCTCAACACCGGCCGGGTGCTCATGCTCATCGTCCACCTGGCGTCGGTCTTCCTGATGTTCGAGATCATCCGGCGCTTCACGGGCTCCAAGCCTGCGGCGTTCCTGGCCACCTTCGTGTTCAACCTGAGCCCGCTCGGGGTGTACTACCAGCGCCAGGTCCTGCTGGACAACCTCATGATGTTCTGGATCCTGCTCGGGCTCTTCCTGCTGGCCCGCCGCGACGGGCGGATCGTCACGGCGATGGGCGCCGGCTTCTGCTTCGGCCTGGCCCTGGTGACCAAGGAGAACGCGGTCTTCCTGCTGCCGGGGTGCGCGTACCTGCTGCACAAGACGATCAAGGAGCAGAACAACCGGCGCTTCGGGGTCAGCTTCTGGTGGTTCACGGTGCTGGTGCCGGTGACCACCTACCTGTTGTTCGCGCAGATCAAGAACGAGCTGTTCCCGGAGGACTTCCACTTCAGCCCGGACAACAACCAGCTCAAGGGCCACGTGTCGTTGCTCAACACCATCTGGTGGCAGATGCACCGCAACTCCAACAGCTCCAACGGCCTGTCGTTCACCTACCTGCTGCAGCAGAGCTGGCTGTTCAAGGACCGCTACCTGCTGATCGCCGGCGCCGCGGCGACCGTGCTGGTGCTCATCGCCGGCCGGCGCAACCGGCGGCTGCGCACGCCGATGCTGGCCTGCGGGCTGATGACGCTGGGCTACGCGTTCTACCTGAGCCGCAGCGCCCTGCTGGACTTCTACATCGCGCCGATGGTGCCGCTCTTCGCGCTGAACCTGGGCATGTTCTTCGGCTGGCTCACCCGCCGCACCAAGCAGGCCGGGGCGGCGGTACTCGTCGCCTGCCTGCTGGTGCCGGTGCTGGTGATGCCGGGCGGGTTCCTGGTCAAGTACAACGCGAAGGGCGAACTGGAGTTCAGCGACGCGTACCGGCTGCCGCTCACCCGGCTGCAGGAACAGCAGGTGGCCTGGATTCGGCACAACATCTCGCCGAACGCCAGGCTCATCATCGACGACGACATCTGGGTGTCGCTGCACGACGCCAAGCCGGCGTACAAGAACGCGCACCCGCACTACAAGGCCACGTCCGACCCGGACGTGCGGGACAAGGTCTTCCATTCCAGCTGGGAGAACGTGGACTACGTCGTGATGTCGAACAAGATGCGCGACGCCCTCCAGCGCGGCGGCGAGACCTGGATCATCGAGGCGATCGACCAGCACGGCCAGACCGTCTGGCAGGCCACCCGGGGCGATGTCTCGCTGTCAATCGTGAAGATCGGCAATACGTCGTAGGAGTCCTGATGCAATCGCTTAAGCATCGACCCGCGATCCCGCGCGGCAAGGGGCGCCGGAAGCGGAACAAGAACAAGGTCAAGCTGTCGGGAAAGCGAGTACTGCTGGCCGGCGCCGCGGCGCTGCTGATGGTGCTGGTGGGCCGGTCGCTGCTGCCGGCGCTCGGCATCAGCGCGCCGGGGTTGAGCCACGGCGCGGACGAGACGCCGAGTGAGGTGGAGACCAAGGCCCCGCCGCCGCCCACGATCGATCTCAACGGCGTCATGGTCCATGGTGGCGGTACGGCGATGATCACCCTGAACCCGGGCCTCGTGCGGCTTGGCGGCGGCGTCACCGTCCAGGGCTCCGGCTTCGACCAGGGTTCCATGGTCGACGTGTACCTCGGGCCGTCGTCGCAGCCGGGCCAGAAGCCCGCGAAGAGCGCGGGCCCCGACGCCAAGCCGCACCAGGTGGCCACGGCGAAGGCGGGGAAGTGGGGCGTGTTCACCGCGAACTTCACCATGCCGAGCAAGATGACCGCGCCCGTGCAGGAGGTGACCGCACAGGCCCGCGGCAGCAGCGACAAGGTGGCCAAGGCCGACGCCGCGGTGGCCCAGGGGGCCGGGCAGGCGACGCTGTCCGCGGTGGTCGGCAAGCCCGGCGACACGGTCAACCTGTCGGTGAAGGGCTTCTCCCCGGGCGAGCAGCTCAACGTCTACTGGGGGCGGATCAACGGCGACCCGAACCTCACCCTCAAGGCCGACGAGGGTGGCGCGGTGGGTAAGACGCCGATCAGAGTCGGGGTCACGGCCGTCGGGACGACCAGTCTGGTGGTCGTGGGCAAGACGAGTGGGGCGGCGGCCAGCGCGCCGTTCCAGGTGCTGCGGCTGTACCCGTCGATCAAGCTGGCGCCGTACGCGGTGAAGGCGACCCAGAAGATCACCTTCTCGGGCTCCGGCTTCGCCCCGAGCGAGCGGGTCCTGGTGCGGCTCAACGCGGCCGGCGGCCAGCCGGTCATGGCCATCGCCACCAGCGACGCCGGCACGTTCAAGGGCGCCGGCCTGATCATGCCGTTCCAGCTCAAGGGGGCCCAGTCGCTCGTCTTCACCGGCGAGCAGAGCCGGGCCGCGGTCTCCACCGGCTTCACCATCCTGCCGTTCACCCCGCAGGCGCGCACCAACGCCTACGGCGGCCTGCCCGGCACCATGGTGAACTTCTACGCCACCCAGTTTGCCCCGAACGAGGCCGTGCACGTGACCGTCAGGACCGCCAAGGGGGCCACGCCGCAGCTGGTGGCCGCGTTCCGGGTGGACGCGAAGGGTGCCGCCCGGGCCGTTGGGCAGTACACGATCCCGGGCAACACCGAGGACACCGTGGTCTTCGAGCTGCACGGCCAGCGCAGCGACGCCACCGCGACGGTCAACTTCAAGGTCGACAAGTCCGGCGGCCCGGTCGACATCCCGCCGGCCAAGCCGTACGTCGTGCCCAAGGATCTGGAGAACTGACGCAGGTGTACTGGCAGGCCTTCCGCGCCGCCCCGGAGGCGTTGATCGTGCTCGACGCCGCCGGGGTGGTGCGCCTGGCCAGCAGCGCGGCCGAGGCGCTGTTCCAGCGCACGACCGCCGACCTCGTGGGACGCCGGGTCGCCGAGCTCTTCGCCGGTGACCCGGCGTTCTCGACCGAGCGCCCCGTGGCGGCGACGGTCCGCCTGCCCGGCGGGCGGGAGTTGGCCGTGGACGTGCGCGCCCGCACCCTGGAGGGCGACCCCAGCGGCCTGCTGGTGCTGGCCGTGGACGACCAGAGCCAGCCCGGGCACAGCCGGGCCAGCCTGGAGCAGCGCATCGCCCGGCTCACGGTGACCGGGCAGGAGCAGGGCGACCTGCTCGGCGACCTGATCGTCACCCAGGAGCGGGAGCGGGCCCGCATCGCGGCCGGCGTGCACGACGACAGCCTGCAGGTGATCACCGCCGCCACCCTGCGCCTGCAGCACCTGCGCCGGCGGCTGAGCGACCCGGCCGACCTCGCCATCCTGGACCGGCTGGAGGGGTCGCTGGTCCAGGCGGCCGCCCGGCTGCGCCGGCTCATCTTCGACTTCCGCCCGCCCCGGCTGTCCGACGACGGGCTCGCCGCCGCCACGGGCGACCTGCTCGACGACCTCGCCGAGCAGCACGGCCTGGAGGTGACGGTCGAGGACCGGCTCACCGCCGAGCCCGCGCTGCCGACCCGGCTGCTGCTGTACCGGATGCTGCAGGAGGCGGTGGCCAACGTCGGCAAGCACGCCGACGCCGACCGGTGCACGGTGACCCTCGGCGAGCAGGACGGCGGTTACCTGGTCCGGGTGGTCGACGACGGGGCCGGCGCGGAGAACCTGCGCACCGACCCGGGTCACCTCGGGCTGCTGCTCATGCGGGAGCGGGCGGAACTGGCCGGCGGGTGGTTCCGGATCAGCAGCGGGCCCGGTCTCGGCACCACCGTCACGTTCTGGGTGCCGCGCGGCGCCGACCTCGAGTCCAAAGGAGCATCCCCGTGAGTGGTCGTCCGCCGTACCGCGTGCTGATCGTCGAGGACCACCAGGTGGTCGCGGAGGGGCTGGCCGCCCTGCTCAACGAGCACCCGGAGCTGCGCGTGGTGGCGCTGGCCGGCTCGGTCGGCGAGGTCGAGCACCTCGCCGACATCGAGCGGCTCGACGTGGTGCTGTGCGACTTCTGGCTGCCCGACGGCACCGGGGCCGAGGCGGTGGCGGCGCTGCGGGCGCACCAGCCGGAGATCGCCGTCGTCTTCCTCAGCGCCGACCAGAGCGACCAGGTCATCCTCACCGCCCTCGAGGCCGGGGCGGCCGGGTACCTCGTCAAGAGCGCCGGCGGGGCCGACGTCGCCGAGGCGGTGCGCCGGGCCGTGGACGGCGAGATCCTGGTGCCGGCCCGCCAGCTGGCCAAGCTGTTGTCCCGGCGGCGGGAGGAGGCCCGCCGGTCGCGGGAGCACGCCCACCGGCTTGATACCCTCACGCCCCGCGAGCGGCAGATTCTCGGCCTGATGGCGGAGGGCCGGGACAACCGGGACATCGCGCGCGAGCTGAGCATCAGCTACACGACGGTCCGCAGCCACGTGCGCCACCTGCTGAGCAAGATGGGCGCCCGCTCAAAGCTCGAGGCCGTCGTGCGCGCGGCGGAGTGGGAGAGCATCCCCACCGATCACTGAACCCGGATCCGGCAAATCTCCTCCAATTGGTACAGGCGCAAATCCGGCATTTGTACGCTGACTGGATATTCCAGTAATCCGTAGCGTGTTGACCTGCCCCGCCGTCAAACGTGAGGACAGGTCAGCTTTATGGGTCGCACGCGCCTTTACTGGATTTCCGCACTGGTCGCGCTCGCCGTCGCCGCAGTGGCAACGGTGCCGCTGCTGCTGCATGACGAGAAGAAGGTCCACCCGGCGATGTCGGACTCCACGCAACGGTTGCAGATGCCGTTGCATGCCGAGGGCAGCCGGATCGTGGACGCCCGCGGCGAGACCGTGACGTTCACCGGCGTCAACTGGTTCGGTCTGGAGACCAACACGTTCGCGCCGCACGGGCTGTGGTCGCGCAACCTCGACGACATGCTCGACCAGATGGTCGGCCAGGGCTTCAACTCGATGCGCCTGCCGTTCAGCAACGAGCTCTTCGAC
Source organism: Dactylosporangium sp. NPDC051485 (assembly GCF_040682015.1). Classification (NCBI taxonomy): domain Bacteria; kingdom Bacillati; phylum Actinomycetota; class Actinomycetes; order Micromonosporales; family Micromonosporaceae; genus Dactylosporangium; species Dactylosporangium sp. NPDC051485. The sequence continues at coordinate 48,769 of NZ_JBFAZW010000047.1, read as the reverse complement.
GCGGCCGCCAAGCCCAACGGCGTCGACTACGCGCTCAACCCGGACCTGAAGGGCCTGACCGGTCCCCAGATCATGGACAAGGTCGTCGAGGGCGCCACCAAGCGGGGCATGATGGTCATCCTCGACCGGCACCGCCCGGACTCGTCCGGTCAGAGCAACCTCTGGTACACGGAGAAGGTCTCCGAGGACCGCTGGATCTCCGACTGGGTGATGCTCGCCAAGCACTACAAGGACAACCCGCTCGTGGTCGGCGCCGACCTGCACAACGAGCCCCACGGCGAGGCCACCTGGGGCGACGGCAACGCCAAGACCGACTGGCAGGCCGCCGCGCAGCGGGCCGGCGACGCGGTCCTCAAGGCCAACCCCAACTGGCTGATCCTGGTCGAGGGCATCGAGAACCACAAGACGGCCGACGGCCAGAGCGACGGCTACTGGTGGGGCGGCAACCTGCAGGGCGCCAAGGAGCACCCGGTCAAGCTGTCGGATCAGACGAAGCTGGTGTACTCCGCGCACGACTACAGCCCGAAGGTCTGGTCCCAGCAGTGGTTCAACGACCCGTCGTTCCCGGCGAACATGCCGGCCCTGTGGGACAAGCAGTTCGGCTACCTGGTCAAGAGCAACACCGCCCCGGTGCTGGTCGGCGAGTTCGGCGGCCGCTCCGTGGCCGAGAAGGACGACCAGGGCAACAAGGACCTGGAGGGCATCTGGCAGCGCAACCTCTTCTCCTACCTGAAGGACAACGGGCTCAGCTACACGTACTGGTCCTGGAACCCGAACTCCGGTGACACCGGCGGGGTCCTGAAGGACGACTGGAAGACGGTCGACGCCGACAAGGCGGCGCTGCTCAAGACCTACCAGGCGCCCCTGGCGGCCGCCGCCCGGTAACTCCGGCGGCGCCGAGCACGGCCCTCCCTCCGCGGTTGGAGTACTGCGGGGGGAGGGCCGATCCATGTGCGGGCACCGGTCGCCGGTGTATTCCACAGGTGGCGTCGCGTGTGATGGGACGCACTTTTCAATACGAGACGGTTCCGTATCGACCCCGCCGGGGCTACGTTGATACGGAACCGTTCCGTATCGTTTTCGCGCGTTCAATCCAGGGGGAGCAACACCGTGGACGCAGCAACTCAGGCAGCACCCAACACAGGACACCCGCGTCGCTGGGCGATCCTCGGCGTGCTCGTCATCAGCCTGCTCGTGGTCGTGTTGGACAACACCGTCCTCAACGTGGCCATGCGCACCATCGCCGACCCGCAGAAGGGCCTGGGCGCGACCCAGAGCCAGCTGGAGTGGGCGATCAACTCCTACACGCTGGTCTTCGCCGGCCTGCTCTTCACTGCCGGTATCCTCGCCGACCGCCTCGGCCGGCGCATCACCCTCACCGTGGGCCTGGCGCTGTTCGGCATCGCCTCGCTCGTCTCGGCGTACGCCGGCTCGCCCGACCAGCTGATCTGGGCCCGGGCTCTGATGGGCCTCGGCGCCGCGGCGGTCATGCCCTCGACCCTGTCGATCATCGCCAACGTCTTCGACCCGCGCGAGCGCGGCCGCGCCATCGGCGTGTGGGCCGGCGCCGTCGGCCTGGGCGTCGCGATCGGCCCGATCGTCGGCGGCCTGCTGCTCGAGCACTTCTGGTGGGGCTCGGTCTTCCTGATCAACGTCCCGATCGTGATCGCGGGCCTGATCCTGGTCAACGCCCTCATCCCCGAGTCGCGCGACCCGCGCCCGGGCCGCATCGACTTCTTCGGCGTGCTGCTGTCCATCATCGGCCTCACCCTGCTCACGTACGGCGTGATCGAGGGCGGCGACAAGGGCTTCGGCAAGCCCGAGGCCTGGGGCACGCTGGTCGCCTCGGTGGTCGTGATGGCCGCGTTCGTCCTCTACGAGCGGCGCATCGAGTTCCCGTCGCTGGACGTGCGGCTCTTCGCCAACAGCAAGTTCAGCGCCTCGACCGGCATGATCGGCCTGGTCTTCTTCGCGGCCATGGGCATCATGTTCACCAGCGCGTTCTACCTGCAGCTGGTGCGCGGCTACGGCCCGCTGGCCTCCGGCGCCCTGTTCGTCCCCTTCGCCGCCGCCCAGATGATCTTCGCCCCGCGCAGCGCCGCGATGGTCAAGCGCTTCGGTCCGAAGGCGGTCAGCACCACCGGCCTCCTGCTCGTGGCGGTCGGCCTGGCCTCGTGGGTGTTCGTCACCGCGACCACCCCGATCTGGATCGTCGGCGCGCTGTTCTTCGTCATGGGCGTCGGCATGGCCAACGTGATGCCGCCCGCGACGGAGTCGATCATGTCGGCGCTTCCCCGTGAGAAGGCCGGCGTCGGCTCGGCCGTCAGCAACACCATCCGGCAGGTCGGCGGCGCCCTCGGCGTGGCCGCCCTCGGGGCCGTCGTCTCCTCCGTGTACCGCGACCACATCTCCGGCGCCACGGCCGGCCTGCCGGCCGCCGCGAAGAACGCTGCGGGTGAGTCGATCTCCGGTGCGTACGGCGTGGCGGCACACGCCGGGCCCGCCGGGCAGGCACTGATCCAGCACGCCAACGACGCCTTCATCGCGGCCATGCACAACGCCGCCGTCGGCTCCGCGATCTTCGCCGTCCTCGGCGCGGTCGTGGCCGCCGTCTGGCTGCCCAGCAAGCGCCCCGCCGCCGCCCCGGCGCCGACCAGCGCCGAGGGCCTGGCCGAGGAGCAGGGCGTGGAGCTGGTGACGGTCGGTGAGTGAGGGCGGGAGGAAACCGGTGAGTAGCCTCGGTGTGAAAACTCGGTAACAATGGAGACTATGACGCTCAGCGTGGATGTGGTGCCTGACCAGGATCGCAAGGGTCCTGGCCGGCCCCGCAGCGCCAGGGTCGACGAGGCGATCGTCGAGGCGGTGTTCGAGTTGCTCAGCGGCGGCCAGAGCGCCGACGCCATCTCGATCGAGGCGGTCGCCGCGAAGGCCGGCGTCGGCAAGGCGACGATCTACCGCCGGTGGCCCAACAAGGAAGCCCTGCTCATCGACGCCGTGCTGGCGATGAAGGGCCCCCTGCCCGAGCCGCGCGGCGAGTCGGCCCGCGACGACCTGGTAACCCTGGTCGCCTCGATGCGCAACAAGCGCATGGCGCAGTACGGCAAGGCCACCGCCTGCCTGATGCCCGAGCTGTTCAAGAGCCAGGAGATGCAGCGCGTCTACCAGGGCGTCGTGGAGCCCCGCCGCGAGCTGATGCGGGTGGTGCTGCGCCGCGGCATCGCCTCGGGCGAGCTGCGCGCCGACCTGGACGTCGAGATGTGCCTGCTGGTCCTGTCGGGGCCGAGCCTGGCCCAGAACATGCTGCGCTGGAACCCGAACGTGCCGGACGACAACTTCGCCGAGAGCCTGGTGGACTTCGTCCTGCGCGGCGCCCACGCCTGATCGCGTCCTCTCCGCATCCCGGCCCGGCCCGCTGTCGCAAGCGGCGCCGGGCCGGCGCCTTTCCGGCCCGCGGCGTCGACCGGCGCTTTTTCGGCCCGCGGCGTCGACCGGCGCTTTCCGGCCCGCGGCGTGGACCGGCGCGGTTCCGGCTCGTGGCGCCGGTCGGCCACGGCCCGCGGCGCCGGCAGGGCGGGTGCTGGCCCGCGGTGCACATCGGCGCGCTTACGGCTCGTGGCGTTGGCCGGGCGCCTTCGTCGCGCGGCGTAGGTGCCCCCTTCCGGCTCGTGGCGTTGGCCGGCCGCGTTTCGCCACGGGTCGGGATGGACCCGTGCTCGGCGCCCGCGTCACGTCGACGCGCGGATCGGCGCTCCTTGCTGGGCGCAGAGGACGTGCAGCCGCTGGGCCACACCGGCGCCGACCCGGACTTGTGGCCATAACTAAATGCGCCTGTCCGATTTTCCGCCCGACGCCGTATAAATCCGACATGTCGTGGCGCGCCAGCGCCCGACATGTCGAACATGCCCCACTACTGCTGCAGCCGGTTCAGGCGCAGCGCCAGCTGTACCTCCAGGGCGCGTTCCGGTTTCTGCCAGTCCGGGCCGAGGAGCTGGGCGATCCGCTCGAGGCGCTGCGTGACCGTGTTGACGTGGACGTGCAGCACCTCCGCCGCCCGGGTCAGGCTGCCGCCCACGCCGAAGTACGACTCCAGGGTCTTGACCAGCGCCGTGCCCCGCCGGGCGTCGTAGTCGACCACCGGGCCGATGGTGCCGGCGAGGAAGGCGCGCACGTCCCCGTCGCGCCCGTCCGGGGCCGAGCCCAGCAGCAGCCCCACGAAGCCCAGCTCGGCCATGCCGGCGCCGGTGCCGGTGCGGCCCAGCGCGGTCAGGGCCGTGACGCAGCGCTCGGCGTCGCGGTAGGCGGCGGCGATCGCCTCCGGGGCGCCGGCCGGGCCGCCCGCGCCGGCGGTCACCGGGCGGGCCAGGAGCTTGCCCAGGTCGCGGGCGACCAGCCGGGCGGCGGTGCCGGGGTTGTCGCCGGGGATGAGCAGCACCACGTGGCCGTCGCGGGCGGCGGCCAGGCCGGACCGGGTCTGGGCGTAGGTCTGGGCCCACGAGACGGCCCGCTGGCGGATCGAGCCGGCGGCGAGGGCGTCGGCGCCGATGGCGACCAGGACGTTCGGGGCGTCGAGGTCCACGCCCAGGCGCTTGGCCCGGGCGCGCAGGGCGTCGGCGTCGCGGACCGGGCGGGTGATGACGTCGTCGAGGAGTTCGCCGCGGACCCGGCCTTCGGCCTCGGCGACGGTACGGCGGAACAGCTGCAGCAGCGCCGTGACGACCGCGGCCCGCTCGAGGATGCGCTGGTCGGCGTCGACCAGGGAGCTGTCGGGGCGCAGGACCAGGGCGCCGAGGTTCTCCGCGCCCGCGACGACGGCCGCCAGCCACAGCCGGCCGCGGCGGACGCTGCGGCCCTCGGTGCGGGAGGCGGCCAGGGCCTCGGCGATCGCGCCGGGGTCCGGCTGGGCCAGCTCGCCGACCAGGGCGAGCGTGCGGTTCTCGGCGTCCAGGACGAGGAGGGAGCCGCCGAGGACCTCCACGACGACGGCGGCGACGTCCTCGACGCCGGCTCCCCGCAGTACGAGTGCGGTCATTCGATCATGAGCGGCGGCGGCGCGCTCGACGGAGTCGCTGTGCGCGCGGATGACGCCGTTGGCGGCGGACAGCTCCTCCAGGGCGGCCTGGGTCTCGCCGAGGAGGCGGGCGGTGTCGATCGCGACGGCGGCGTTGGCGGCGAGGGAGACGAGCAGCGACACCTCTTCGCGGGCGAAGGGGCGGGCGGAGCGGTTGGCCGCGTAGAGCACGCCGATGATCCGGGAGCCGAGCCGCAGCGGTACCCCGAGGATCGCCACCAGCCCTTCCTCGCCCACGCCGGCGTCGATGTCGCCGGTGTGCCGGAAGCGGGCGTCGCGCGGATAGTCGGCGGTCACGTAGGGGCTGCCGGTCTGCGCGACCAGCCCGCCGAGGCCGGCCCCCATGGGCAGGCGCAGCGCCTGGAAGTGGGCGGAGATCGAGCCGTCGGTGACCCGCATGTACGTGTCGCCGCGGGCCTCGTCGGTGAGGGTCAGGTAGGCCACGTCCGCGCCCAGCAGCGTCCGCGCGCGGTGCACGATGGCGGCCAGCACGGCGTCGACGTCGCGCAGGCCGGCCAGGTCGCTGGCGGTGTCGAAGAGGCCGGAGAGCTCCTCCTCGCGCCGCCGGCGCCGCTCCAGCAGGGCGCGCACCCGCAGGGCCACGACCTTGGCCTGCTCCAGTTCCGCGATGCGCTCGGGCGGCAGGCCGGCGCTGCGGGCGGCGACGAGCGGGCCCTCGAACTCGACGGCGGCCGCCTCGCGGGCCAGCAGTTCGAGGTACTCCAGCATCGTCACATGCCCTAGTGTGCGGTCCAGCCGCCGTCGATCGACAGCGACGTGCCCGTGATGAAGCCCGCGACGTCGGTGCAGAGGTAGGCGACGAGCTCGGCGACCTCGGCGGGCTCGATGAGCCGCTTGATCGCCGCGCTGGTCAGCATGATCTTCTCGACCACCTCGGACTCGGCGATGCCGTGGATGCGGGCCTGGTCGGCGATCTGCGCCTCGACCAGCGGGGTGCGCACGTAGGCGGGGTTGATGCAGTTGGCGGTGACCCCGTGCGGCGCGCCCTCCAGGGCGACCGTCTTGGACAGGCCCTCCAGGGCGTGCTTGGCGGTCACGTACGCGGCCTTGAAGGGGGAGGCGCGCAGGCCGTGCACCGACGAGATGTTCACGATGCGGCCCCAGTTCCCGGCGTACATGTGCGGCAGCACGGCCCGCACCAGCCGGAAGGGGGCGGCCACCATCACGGCCTGAATGTGGCCGAAGCGCTCCGGCGGGAACTCGCCCAGCGGCGCCACGTGCTGCAGGCCGGCGTTGTTCACCAGCACGTCGGCGTCGAGGTGCCCGGCCAGGCGGTGCTCGATCGCGTCGAGGTCGGCCAGGTCGGCCACGACGGGGACCACGCCGGCCTCGTCGGCGAGGGTCCTCAGCGGCTCCGCGTCGCGGTCCACGGCGACCACGCGCGCCCCGGCGGCGGCCAGGCGCGCCGCCACGCTGCGGCCGATGCCGCTGCCGGCCCCGGTGACCAGCGCGGTGCGTCCCCGCAGGTCCAGGGCGACCACGTGCGATGGCGAATCGGGGCGTGGCGTCGTCATGGCGGGAAACGTAACGAGGCTCGGCGCGCCCGTCCCATGGGGGCCACCCACATACCTTCCGGGCCTTCGGTGTGTGTGTCGCGGCGAAAGTCCCGCACGATCGTCAGCTAGGGTGTCGAACACACGTATGAGGGGGTGTCGGGTGCGCGTGCTCGGGGTCGACCCGGGGCTGACCCGGTGCGGCGTCGCGGTGGTCGACGGCCTGCCGGGGCGCCCCTGCAAGCTCGTGCACGTCGAGGTGGTCCGCAGCGACCCCGACATGGACCTGTCGCTGCGGCTGCTCAACCTCGACCGGCGCCTGGCCGAGGTGGTGGCCGAGCACGAGCCGCAGAGCGCTGCCGTGGAACGGGTCTTCAGCCAGCACAACGTGCGGACCGTGATGGGGACCGCCCAGGCCGGGGCGGTGGCCATCCTCGCCGCCGCACGGGCCGGCCTGCCCGTGCAGATGTACACCCCGAGCGAGGTCAAGGCGGCCGTCAGCGGCAACGGCAGCGCCGACAAGGCCCAGGTCACCGCGATGGTGACCAGGTTGCTGCGACTCGAGGTGGCGCCGCGCCCGGCCGACGCCGCCGACGCCTTAGCCTTGGCCATCTGTCACGTCTGGCGGGGCGGGGCGCGCGAGCGCCTGAGCACCGCATTGAGGAGGGCCCGGTGATCGCGAGCGTTCGCGGCAAGGTGATGGCGGTGTCGCCGGAGGGCGCGGTCATCGAGGTCGGCGGCGTCGGGCTCCTCGTGCAGTGCTCCGCGCACACGCTGGCCGACCTGCGGGTGGGGACCGAGGCCCGGCTGGCCACCTCGCTGGTGGTCCGGGAGGACTCGCTCACCCTCTACGGCTTCGCCGACGACGAGGCCCGGCAGCTGTTCGAGCTCCTGCAGACGGCCACCGGGGTCGGGCCCCGCCTCGCCCAGGCCGTCCTCTCCGTCCATACCCCCGATGTCGTACGGCGGGCAATCTCCGGCGGCGACACCTCCACGCTGACGAGGGTCCCCGGCATCGGCAAGAAGGGGGCCGAGCGCCTGGTGCTGGAGCTGCGCGACAAGATCGGTGCGCTGCCGGGCGACGGCGCGGCGCTGATCGGCGTCGGGGCCGGCGCGCTGTGGCACGACCAGGTCCGCCAGGCCCTCATCGGGCTCGGCTGGACCGCCGGGCAGGCCGACCAGGCGGTGGCCGCGGTCGCCGAGCAGCTCGACGGGGGGACCACGCCGCCCGTGCCGGTCCTGTTGAAGCAGGCCATCCGGATGCTGGGCACCCTGCGATGACCGACCCCCTGATCAGCGCGTTCGCCTCCGACGAGGACGCGGTCGCCGACCAGTCCGTGCGCCCGAAGCGCATGGCCGAGCTGATCGGCCAGCACCGGGTCCGTGAGCAGCTGCACCTGCTGCTGCACAGCGCCCTGCGCCGCGGCAGCCCGCCCGACCACATCCTGCTGTCCGGCCCGCCGGGGCTGGGCAAGACCACGCTGGCCATGATCGTCGCCGCCGAGCTGAGCGCCGGGCTGCGGATGACCAGCGGGCCGGCCATCGAGCGGGCCGGCGACCTGGCCGCCGTGCTCACCAGCCTGCAGCACGGCGACGTGCTGTTCATCGACGAGATCCACCGCATCGCCCGGCCGGCCGAGGAGCTGCTGTACACCGCCATGGAGGACTTCCGGGTCGACGTGGTGGTCGGCAAGGGCCCGGGCGCGACCGCCATCCCGCTCGACGTCGAGCCGTTCACGCTGGTCGGCGCCACGACCCGCAGCGGCCTGCTCACCGGCCCGATGCGGGACCGCTTCGGGTTCGTGGGGCAGCTCGAGTTCTACGAGCCCGAGGAGCTCGAGCAGATCATCACGCGGTCGGCGCGGATTCTCGACGTGCCGATCATGGAAGAGGGGGCGGTGGAGATCGGGCGGCGCTCCCGCGGCACTCCCCGCATCGCCAACCGGCTCCTGCGCCGGGTCCGCGACTACGCCGAGGTGCGCGGCAACGGCGTGGTCGACCTGAAGGCGGCCCGGTCGGCCCTGCGGGTGTACGACGTCGACGAGCTCGGCCTCGACCGGCTGGACCGCGCCGTGCTCATGGCCCTGCTGCGTCACGGCGGCGGGCCGGTCGGCCTGTCCACCCTCGCGGTCGCCGTCGGTGAGCAGCCCGATACGGTGGAGGAGGTCTGTGAGCCGTTCCTGCTGCGTTCGGGCCTCATCGCGCGCACTCCGCGTGGCCGTATCGCCACGTCGGACGCATGGCGCCACCTTGGAATCCCAGCTCCCGCTGGTACCGTCGGGGGCGGAAATCCCGCAAGCGGCTTGTCACAAACACCGGATCTGTTCAGCTTGGAGCCTTAGCTCCCAGCGTGTCGTGATGCGACCGTGACAGATGCCGGTCTGCGTGGTCTCCGACACACCGACTAGACTCGCCGCGATCCGCTGCGCGGATGCAGTCCACTCGAACAGGGAAGGCCACCACTCGTGTCTTACGCCGACGCCAACTCGGGCGGCAGCAGCGCACTTCCGCTCCTCGTCGTCGTCGCCTTCGCGGCCTTCGTGTACTTCCTCATGATCCGCCCGCAGCAGAAGCGCCGCCGCGAGGTCGAGAACATGCAGTCCGCGATGGGCCTGGGCGACGAGGTCGTGACGGTCGGCGGGCTGTACGGCACGGTGGTCGAGGTCACCGACGACACTGTGCTCCTGGAGATCGCGCCGGGCGTCACCGCCAAGTACGCCCGTGCGGCCATCGCCAAGGTCAACAAGAAGGCGGCCGTCGAAGAGGACGCCGCCGATGAGGAGTCCGACGGCTCGGACTCCTCCAAGACCGACGGCGACTGAAGTCCTGCTCGCAAGCCCGCTCTGTTGAAACATTCACGCCGCGCGAACCCCGCCGGCGTCGTGTAGGGAGACCCGACAGCCGTGGCACAACCTCAGGCACCGATGCGCCCGAGCCGCCAGCTCGCCGTGCTGGCCGCCATCTTCATCGTGCTCGCCGCCATCGTATGGTTCGGCGGCAATGGCGGATGGCGCGACCGGCTCGAGCCCAAGCTCGGCCTTGACTTGATCGGCGGGACCACGGTCACGCTGCAGGCCCAGAACCTGGAGGGCAACAAGCCGCCCACCAAGGAACAGATGGAGAACGCTCGCCGCATCATCGACCAGCGGGTCAACGGCCTGGGCGTGGCCGAGGCCGAGGTCGTCGTCGAGGGCAACAACAACATCGTCGTCTCCCTGCCCGGCAAGAGCGACGACCGGCTGAAGCAGATCGGCCAGACCGCCGAGCTGCGCTTCCGCACGGTGCTCAACCAGACCGGCGACACCGGCGCGACCAACCCGTCGGCCTCGCCCAGCACGCCGGCCTCCACCAGCGCCTCGGCGCCGGCCCCGAGCGGGTCCGCGTCGGCGCCGGCCTCCCCGAGCGGGTCCGCCTCGGCCACGCCGTCGGCCACCGCCACGCCCAGCGGCAGCGCCGCCGCCGCGGACGCCTCGGCCCCCCCGTCGGAGTCCGTCGCCCCGGACGTCGCCACCCAGCGCGCCGCGGTGCAGAAGAAGCTCGGCGCCGGCGTCTGGGCCGCCGCGCTCGCCGAGCAGTCGCCGATCGACTTCAGCCAGGCGCCGGACAAGGCCGATCAGTACAAGGGCTTCAAGGACCTGACGCCGGAAGAGGTCGCCGTGCTGCCGGCCTCGATGCAGTACAACATCCCGTACGTCAACTGCGACAAGCTCAACCACCGGCCCGTCGGCTCGATCCGCAACGACAAGGAGAAGGTCGTCGCCTGCGGCCCCGGCATCAAGTACCAGCTCGACGAGGCCAAGGTCCTCGGCACCGACGTGTCGAAGGCCAGCTCGAGCATCAGCTCGCAGAGCGGCAGGTGGACGGTCAACCTGTCCTTCCACAGCGACGGGCAGAACCGCTGGACCGACCTGACCCGCGAGGCCTACAACAACGGCTCCAACAGCAAGCAGGTCGCCGTGGTCCTCGACAACGGCGTGGTCTCGGCCCCGACGATCCAGAACGTGATCCCGGGCGACGCGGAGATCAGCGGCACGTTCACCAAGAGCGAGGCCCAGCTGCTGGCCAGCCAGCTCAACTACGGCGCCCTGCCGCTGTCGTTCAAGTCGCAGGACGCGCAGAGCATCTCGGCCACCCTGGGCAGCTCCCACCTGGAGGCGGGCCTGCTCGCCGCCGGCATCGGCCTGCTGCTGGTCGTGCTCTACTCGTTCTTCTACTACCGGCTGCTCGGCGGCGTCATCATGATCAGCCTTGTGCTCTCCGGCGTGCTGGTCTTCATGGCGCTGGTGATCCTGGGCCGCTGGATCGGCTTCACGCTGAGCCTCGCCGGCTTCGCGGGATTCATCGTCTCGCTCGGTGTGGCCGCAGACTCGTTCGTCATCTACTTCGAGCGGCTCAAGGACGAGATCCGCGAGGGCCGAAGTCCACGCAGCGCGGTGCCGCGCGCCTGGGTCCGGGCCCGCCGCACGATCATCTCGGCCAACACGATCACCCTGATGGCCGCGGCGATCCTGTACTTCGTCTCGATCGGCTCGGTCAAGGGCTTCGCTTTCGCGCTGGGCGTGGCGACGATCCTCGACCTGGTGGTCGTGTTCCTCTTCCGCCATCCGATCATGACGCTCTTCGCTCGTAGCAAGGCATTCTTGTCACCGAGGGTCAGTGGCCTCGGGCGCGTGCTGGAGCACGCCCCGACGACCGACGAGGGCTCCGCGACCCGTCGTAACCGCCCGAAGGAGGCCTGACGATGAGCGCCAGTGGCATCGCAGCCCGGCTCTACCGTGGTGAGGCCGGCGTCGACATCGTGGGCCGCCGCAAGGTCTGGTTCATCGTCGCCGGCGTGGCGATCGTGATCGCGATCGCGAGCATGCTGGTCCGCGGCTTCACCCTCGGCATCGAGTTCGAGGGCGGCAACCAGTACAACGTCCCGGTCAAGGTCGGCACGCTGGACCAGGTCGAGCAGGCGTTCACCGACGCCGGCGTCTCGGTCAAGACCGGCCAGACGATCGGCGACAGCCAGTACATCATCAAGACCGAGCTGATCAACGACGCCGCCCGGCAGACGGAGATCAAGGACACCGTCGCCAAGCACTTCAACATCGACGCGGCGCAGATCAGCGACAGCGCGGTGAGCACCTCGTGGGGCGGCCAGGTCACCACCAAGGCGGCGCTGAGCCTCGCGATCTTCCTCGCCGCGGTGCTGGTGTACCTCATCGCCCGGTTCGAGTGGCGGATGGCCGCGGCCGCGGTCGCCTCGCTGCTGCTCGACCTGGTGCTGACGGGCGGCGTGTATTCGCTGGTCGGCTTCGAGGTCACCCCGTCGACCGTCATCGGCTTCCTGACAATTCTCGGTTTCGCGCTCTACGACGTCGTCGTGGTGTTCGACAAGGTGCAGGAGAACACCCGGGGCATCACCGGCTCCAGCACGACGACCTACTCCGAGGCGGCCAACCTGGCGGTCAACCAGACGCTGATGCGCTCCATCAACACCGGCCTGGTGGCGCTGCTGCCGGTCGGCGGCCTGCTCTTCATCGGCGCGGGCCTGCTGGGCGCCGGCACGCTGAAGGACCTCGGCCTGGTGCTCTTCATCGGTATGGGCGTTGCGGTCTACTCGTCCATCTTCTTCGCCACGCCCGTGCTGGCCGAGCTCAAGAGCCGCGAGCCGCGGCTGCAGCAGCACGCCAACCGGGTCCAGAACAAGCGCGTGGCGCAGGCCAAGGAGCAGGCGCAGCGGGCCAAGGAGCCGGCCCTGGACAGCGACGGGGTGCCGGTCGGCGTGAAGGCGGTCGAGCGCTCGGAGCTGGCCGGCGCGGCGCCCCGCCCGGGCGCGCGCCCGGCGGCCCGGCCCGGCCAGGGCAAGCGGCCCCGCGCGGGCGGCCGCCCCGGTGGGGGCGGCGCTCGGCGGTAGCCGAACGGCTGTGAGAATCGACGGGCGCCGCGCATGCGGCGCCCGTTCGTGTTGCTGGGATTCGTGTTGCTGGGAGGAGCACCGGTGGAGATCGCCGAGCTGGTCGCGAGCAAGGTGCTGGACGTCCCCGACTTCCCGAAGCCCGGGATCGTGTTCAAGGACCTCATGCCGCTCTTCGCCGACGGTCCGGCCTTCGCCGCCGCGATCGACGCGATCATCGCCGAGCAGGGGGTGGACAGCTTCGACGTGGTCGCCGGGATCGAGGCCCGCGGGTTCGTGATCGCCGCCGCCATCGCCTACGCCACCGGCCGGGGCGTGGTGCCGATCCGCAAGGCCGGCAAGCTGCCCCGGGACACCGTGTCGGCGAGCTACGCGCTGGAGTACGGCGAGGCCACCATCGAGGTGCACGCCGACGCCTTCGTGGCGGGGGAGCGGGTGCTGGTCGTCGACGACGTGCTGGCGACCGGGGGCACCGCCGCCGCCACCCTGGGGCTCATCGAGCGGGCCGGCGGGCGGGTCAGCGGCTTCAGCGTCGTGCTGGAGCTGTCGTTCCTCGATGGGCGGTCCCGGCTGGCCCCGCGCCCGGTTCATGCCCTGTTGACCGTCTGAGAGGCGTTGCCCGGGTGTTTTCGTGCTGTTCCGGGGTTTTCCGCTGGCAGGAAATCCCGGTGGGGCCGGGTAAGCTTGCGGTTCGAAACGTTGTCGGCGTGAGGAGCGGCCGGTGACCGGCGACATCGCACCCCCCATCGAGGGTACGGTCGACCACGTGCAGGATGAACCGCAGGACGTCCATGAGTCTGCCCCGCCGGAGACGGCGGAGGCGGGCGGCGTGGTGCTGCAGTTCCCCGTCGCCCCCAACGGCACCCCCCAGCGCCGGTCCACGGACCGGCCCGGCGGGTCGACCGGGTCGGGGGCGGGGCGCCGCCCGCCCGAGGAGATCCTCGGCGAGGACACCGAGGACCTGACCGACGCCGCCGGGGGCGTCACGGGCGCCGTCGCCGGCATCGTGGGCGCCGCGCCGACCGGCCGCCGGGTGCGGGCCCGGCTGGCCCGGTTCAACGCGCCCTGGCAGAGCCCCTCGGTCAGCGAGGTGCTGGAGCCGCTGATCGCCCAGCACAAGGCCAGCCACCCGAAGGCCGACGTGCGCCTGCTCCAGCGGGCCTACGACATGGCCGAGCACTTCCACAAGGGGCAGTACCGCAAGTCCGGCGACCCCTACATCACGCACCCGCTCGCCGTCGCCACGATCCTCGCCGACCTGGGCATGGACACCACCACGCTGGTCGCCGCCCTGCTGCACGACACGATCGAGGACACCGAATACACGATCGAGCGCATGCAGGTCGACTTCGGCGGCGAGGTCGCGCTGCTCGTCGACGGCGTGACCAAGCTCGACAAGGTCAAGCTGGGCGACGCGGCCAAGGCCGAGACGATCCGCAAGATGGTCGTGGCCATGGCCAAGGACCCGCGGGTGCTGGTGATCAAGCTCGCCGACCGGCTGCACAACATGCGCACCCTGACCTTCCTGCCCCGCCCCAAGCAGGAGCAGAAGGCCAAGGAGACGCTCGAGATCCTGGCCCCGCTGGCCCACCGGCTGGGCATGAACACGATCAAGTGGGAGCTGGAGGACCTGGCGTTCCGCACGCTGTTCCCCAAGCGCTTCGACGAGATCAGCCGGCTCATCGCCGAGCACACGCCCCAGCGCGACTCGCTGCTGCGCACGGTGACCCAGAAGGTGGCCAACGACCTCAAGACGGCCAAGATCAAGTCCGAGGTCACCGGCCGGCCGAAGCACCTGTACTCCGTGTACCAGAAGATGATCGTGCGCGGCCGCGACTTCGGCGACATCTACGACCTGGTGGGCGTGCGCATCCTGGTCGACACGGTGCGCGACTGCTACGCGGCGCTCGGTGTGATCCACGCGAACTGGCAGCCCGTGCCGGGCCGGTTCAAGGACTACATCGCCATGCCGAAGTTCAACATGTACCAGTCGCTGCACACGACGGTCATCGGACCCACCGGCAAGCCTGTCGAGCTGCAGATCCGCACCTATGCGATGCACCGCACGGCGGAGTACGGTATCGCGGCGCACTGGCGCTACAAGGAGACGAAGAACGCCACGATCGCCGGCCCGCCGGCGCACATCGACGAGATGACCTGGCTGCGGCAGCTGCTGGACTGGCAGCGCGAGGCGAGCGACCCGAGCGAGTTCCTCGACGCGCTGCGCTTCGACCTGTCCAGCCAGGAGGTGTATGTCTTCACGCCCAAGGGCGACGTCATCGCGCTGCCCACCGGCTCCACCCCGGTCGACTTCGCCTACGCGGTGCACACCGAGGTCGGGCACAAGTGCATCGGGGCGCGGGTCAACGGCAAGCTGGTGCCGCTGGAGAGCACCCTGTCCAACGGCGACGTGATCGAGATCTTCACGTCGAAGTCGGAGACCGCCGGCCCCACGCAGGACTGGCTGGGCTTCGTCAAGAGCCCCCGGGCCCGCACCAAGATCCGGCAGTACTTCAACAAGGAGCGCCGCGAGGAGGCGATCGAGGCCGGCAAGGAGGCGATCGTCAAGGCGATGCGCAAGCAGGGGCTGCCGCTGCAGCGCCTGCTCACGTCCGAGTCGCTGATGACCATCGCCCGCGAGCTGCACCTCACCGACGTGGCCGCCCTCTACGCCGCGGTCGGCGACGGCCAGGCCTCGGCACAGTCCATCGTGCAGCGGCTGGTGGCCGGCTACGGCGGCGAGGAGGGCGCGGTCGAGGACATCGCCGAGACGGCGATTCCCACGCGACCGGCCCGGACGCGTACCGCGGCCTCGGACCCGGGCGTGGAGGTCCTCGGCGTCGACGACGTGTGGATCAAGCTGGCCCGCTGCTGCACGCCGGTCCCCGGGGACGCGGTGTTCGGCTTCGTGACGCGCTCCGGCGGGGTCAGCGTGCACCGCGACGACTGTGCCAACGCGGCGGACCTCAAGGAGCAGCCCGAGCGGGTCCTGGAGGTCAGCTGGAAGCCGACGAGCGCGTCGACCTTCCTGGTGGCGATCCAGGTCGAGGCCCTCGACCGGCACAAGCTCCTGGCCGACGTGACCCGGGTGCTGTCCGACGAGAAGGTCAACATCCTGTCCGCGACCGTGACCACGACCCGCGACCGGGTGGCGATCAGCCGGTTCTCGTTCGAGATGGCCGACCCGAAGCACCTCAACCACCTGCTGGCGGCCGTGCGGCGGATCGACGGGGTCTACGACGCCTACCGGGTCACGTCCGGCGCCTGAGGCAACAACAGTGAGGGCCGCCCCCACGCGGGGGCGGCCCTCACTTCGTCTGAGCCGGTTACGGCTGCGGGGTGCTCATCGTCAGCGAGTTGATCTTCACTTCGGTCTTCGGCTTGCCCTCGCTGGCCGGGGCCGACGGCTCGGCCGACGGCTCGGGCTGCACGCCCGCCGCGGCGATCTTCTTGACCAGGTCGAGGCCCTCGGTCACCCGGCCGATGACCGTGTAGTTCGGCTTGAGCTGGGCGCTGTCCTCGATGTCCTTGTACACGATGAAGAACTGGCTGCCCGTGGACGCCGGCTGGCCGTTGTTCGCCATCGCGACCACGCCCTCGGCGTAGGCCGGGCGCTTGTCCGTCGGGAGGTTCTCCTCCGCGTAGCGGTAGCTCGGGCCGCCGTAGCCGGTGCCGGACGGGTCGCCGCACTGCAGCACGTACACCTGCTGCAGCACCAGGCGGTGGCAGATCGAGTTGTCGAAGAACTTCTTGCTCGCCAGGTAGGTGAAGCTTTCCGCGGCGCACGGCGCGTGGGCGGTGTCCACCTGGATCTTGATGGTGCCGGCGGAGGTGTCCAGCGTCATCGTCTGGGTGCCGGTGCGGGCCTCGCCGGTGGCGGGGGGCAGGCCGACGTCCTTGGTGTACTTGGCCGTCTCCGGGTCCGGCGAGGCGGAGGTGCTCGGGTGGGCCATCGGCAGGAACGAGCAGCTCGTCGGCGTCGGCGTGGCCGAGGGGTCGGCCGCGGCCTGGTTCTTCTTGTCGCCGTCGCTGGTCACCGCGATGACCACCCACGCCGCCGCGAGCAGCACGATCAGGGCGCCCGCCCCGGCTGCGATCGTCGTATTCCGACGCCGCCGGACCCGGGACTGCTCGGCCCGATGGCTCATCTCCCGCTCCAGCCGCGCACGCGCTGCGGCGCGCTGGCGGTCCCGGTTGGTGGTCACGGTCGGTACTCCTTGCTCAACAGGGAAGGGATGGGGTGGCTACGACTACGACTTGCTGCTCGGCGTGCCGGCCGAGGGGGCGGCCGACGTCCCGGGCGCCGTGGACGGCGCCGTCGAGGGGGCCGGGGTCGGCTGGGAGTCGTCCGGCGCGGTGTCGGTGACGGTCAGCGAGCTGATCTTCACGTCCTCCTTGGGCTTGCCGTCAGCCGAGCCGTCGGCGGTGCCGGTCTGGCCGATCTTCTCCAGCACGTCCAGGCCGCCCGTGATGGTGCCGAAGATGGTGTAGTCGGCCGGGTACTGCACGTCCTTGAAGACCAGGAAGAACTGGCTGCCGTTGCTGTCCGGCTGCGCCGAGTGCGCCATCGCGATGGTGCCCTTCGGGTACAGCGCCTTGTCGCCCGCGGCGGCCGAGGGGGCCGCGTCCGTGCTCGGCTCCGCCGACGGGGCCAGCGGCGACGGCACGTTCTCGTTCGGGAAGCGGTAGGCCGGGCCGCCGGTGCTGGTGCCGGACGGGTCGCCGCACTGCAGGATCGCGTCGGTCACCCGGTGGCAGGGGGTGTTGTTGAAGAAGTTCTTGCTGGCCAGGTAGGTGAAGCTGTTGACCGTGCACGGCGCCTTGGCCGGGTCGAGCTTGGCGGTCACGGTGCCCTGGCCGAGGCTGATCGTCATGGTCTTGACGCCGTTCTTGACCACGTCGTTCGTCGGCGGCTTGCCGACGTCGGTGACACCGTTGCCCGCGTCCACGGAGGTGTATGCGCAGTCCGCGACCCTGGCGGGGGTCGACGAGAAGCCGCCGGTCTTCCAGATCACCAGCAGGACGAGCAGCGCGAGCACCACGGCGCTGCCGATTCCTGCCTGCCACTGGCGACGGCGGCGTGCGGCCGCTGCCCGCCGGGCGATCTGTCGTTCCGCCTTGGCCCGCGCCAAGGCGCGCTGCCGGCTCTTACTGGAAGCCACCGGTGCTCCCCTCCAGGAAAATACATTTGGGTGCCACGTCACACGCCCGCCAGAGTGTACGGGTAGAACCCGGAATGCGGGTCGCCGCCCGGTCACGGTTCGCTGTGTCTGACCTCCGGATAGGGTCTACCTGCTGCCCGCTTTGGTTTGGCGCCCGCCGCAGACGGGTGTCAGCGGGACATCGACAGGGAGGAGCACCCCCGTGCTGGTAGCCGGGTTCCCCGCCGAGGCGTTCGGGACCAACTGCTTTGTCGTGGCCCCCGCGCCGGGAGAGCAGTGCGTCATCGTCGACCCGGGCATCGGGGTCGCCGATCGGCTCGATGAGCTCATCGCCGAGCATCGGCTCCAGCCGGTTGCGGTGCTGCTCACGCATGGTCACCTCGACCATACGTTCTCCGTCACCCCCGTCTGCAACGCCCGCGGGATCACCGCCTACATCCACCCGGACGACGACGAGATGCTCGCCGACCCGGCCAAGGGCCTCAGCGCGGACCTCACCGCGCTCTTCGGCGGGCGGCTGACCTGGAGCGAGCCGGAGGACGTCAAGCCGCTCGCCGACGGCCTGGTGCTGGAGCTGGCCGGGCTGCAGCTGGCCGTCGACCACGCGCCCGGGCACACCCGCGGCTCCGTGATGTTCCGCGGCGAGGACGAGGGCGAGCGGCTGGTCTTCTCCGGCGACGTGCTCTTCCGCGACTCGATCGGTCGCACCGACCTGCCTGGCGGCAGCCTGGAGCAGATGATGGCGAGCCTGCGCGACAAGGTGCTGACCCTGCCCGACGACACGGTCGTGCTGCCCGGCCACGGGTCCGAGACCACCATCGGGCGGGAGCGCGCGCACAATCCGTACCTCCGTGAGGCGCTGCAGGCGCCGCGTAAAGGTTGGTAGAGAACGATGACCCGACCCACGCCGCTGTCCGGCTTCCCGGAGTGGCTCCCCGCCCAGCGCCTCGCCGAGCAGCAGGTGCTGGACCGGCTGCGCCGCACGTTCGAGCTCTACGGCTTCGCGCCGCTGGAGACCCGCGCCGTCGAGCCGCTCGACCAGCTGCTGCGCAAGGGGGAGACCTCCAAGGAGGTGTACACCCTGCGCCGGCTTCAGGCCGTTGATGGCGTTGACGACGAGGTGAGCCTTGGGTTGCACTTCGACCTGACCGTTCCGTTCGCCCGTTATGTCCTCGAAAATGCTGGCAAGCTGCAGTTCCCCTTCCGGCGCTACCAGATCCAAAAGGTGTGGCGGGGCGAGAAACCGCAGGCCGGCCGCTATCGGGAGTTTCTCCAGGCCGACATCGACATCGTCGACCGGGACACCCTCCCGCCCCACTACGAGGCCGAGATCCCCCTGGTCATCGGCGACGCGCTGCGCTCGCTGCCGATTCCGGCCGTCCGGATCATGGTGAACAACCGGAAGCTCTGCGAGGGCTTCTACCGCGGCCTCGGCCTGGGGGACCCCGAGGAAATTCTCAGGATAGTCGACAAACTCGACAAAATCGGTCCGAGTGCCGTGGCCGAGCTGATCATCGGGGCCGGCGGGACCGAGGCGCAGGCCAAGGCCTGCCTGGCGCTGGCCGAGATCCGCTCGCAGGACGCGTCCTTCGCCGACGCCGTGCGCGCCCTCGGCGTCGAGCACCCGCTGCTGGACGAGGGCATCGCGGAGCTGGCCGCCGTCGTGGAGACCGCCCGCGAGCACTCGCCGGGGCTGGTCGAGGCGACGCTGAAGATCGCCCGGGGGCTCGACTACTACACCGGCACCGTGTACGAGACGGAGCTGGTCGGCTACGAAAAGTACGGCTCGATCTGCTCCGGCGGCCGGTACGACAACCTCGCGAGCGCCGGCAAGGACGTCTTCCCCGGCGTCGGCATCTCCATCGGCGTGTCCCGCCTGCTCGGCCTGCTCTTCGACAGCGACGCCCTCGCCGTGAGCCGGCCCACGCCGACCGCGGTGCTCGTCGCGCTGTGGAGCGAGGAGGAGCGGGCGGGCAGCAACCGCATCGCCGCTGCCCTGCGCGCCCGGGGGATCGCCACCGAGGTCGCGCCCGTGCCGGCCAAGCTGGGCAAGCAGATCCGCTACGCCGAGCGGCGGGGCATCCCGTTCGTGTGGTTCCCGGCCAGCGCCTCGGCCGAGGGTGGCGACCAGGTCAAGGACATCCGCTCGGGCGAGCAGGTGGCCGCGGACAGCGGCGCGTGGAACCCCCCGGCCGCGGACATGGCGCCGACCCTGCAGTGAAAGAATGGGACGTCTTGCGTAGTTCGCCGAAGGAGACCCCGTGATCCGATCCCATGAGTCCGGCACCCTGCGTGGCGCCGACGCCGGAACGACCGTGACGCTGGCCGGCTGGGTGGCCCGCCGCCGCGACCACGGCGGGGTCATCTTCGTCGACCTCCGCGACGCCTCGGGCGTCGTCCAGGTGGTCTTCCGCGAGGAGATGGCGGCCGCGCACGCGCTGCGCAACGAATACTGCGTGCTCGTCACCGGCGACGTGCGGCCCCGCCCGGCCGGCAACGAGAACCCCGACCTGCCCACCGGCGAGGTCGAGGTGGTCGCCACCGGGCTCGAGGTGCTGTCGGAGGCCGCACCGCTGCCCCTGCCGATCGACGACGCCGAGGCGGCCAGCGACGACGTGCGCTACCGCTACCGCTACCTCGACCTGCGCCGCTCGGGCCCGCACAAGGCGATGAAGCTGCGCAGCCGGGCCAACCAGATCGCCCGCAACCTGCTCGCCGAGCGCGACTTCGTCGAGGTCGAGACGCCGACGCTGACCCGCTCCACGCCGGAGGGGGCCCGCGACTTCCTGGTGCCGGTGCGCCTGCAGCCGGGCACCTGGTATGCGCTGCCCCAGTCGCCGCAGCTGTTCAAGCAGCTGCTCATGGTCGGCGGCCTGGAGCGCTACTACCAGATCGCCCGCTGCTACCGCGACGAGGGCTTCCGGGCCGACCGCCAGCCGGAGTTCACCCAGCTGGACATCGAGATGTCGTTCGTGACCCAGGACGACATCCTCGAGCTGGGCGAGTCGATCGTCCGCGCGCTCTGGTCCGACCTCGCCGGGCACGAGATCGCCGGCGCCATCCCGCACCTGACCTGGCACGACGCCATGGCGCGCTACGGCTCCGACAAGCCCGACCTGCGCTACTCCGTGGAGCTCACCGAGCTGACCGAGTACCTGCGCGGCACCGAGTTCCGCGTGTTCGCCGGCGCCATCGACGCGGGCGGCTACGTCGGCGCGGTCGTGATGCCCGGCGGCGCCGCCCAGACCCGCAAGGAGCTCGACGGCTGGCAGGACTGGGCCAAGGCGCGCGGCGCCAAGGGCCTGGCCTACGTGGTCCTCGACGCCTCCACCGGCGAGCCGCGCGGCCCGGTGGCGAAGAACCTGTCCGAGGAGCACCTGGCGGGTCTGGCGGACTTCGTCGGCGCCAAGCCCGGCGACGCCGTGTTCTTCGTCGCCTCGACCGACCGCCGCGGGGCCCAGGAGCTGCTGGGCGCGGCCCGCATCGAGATCGCCAAGCGGGCCAACCTGGTGGACGAGAGCGCCTGGGCGTTCTGCTGGATCGTCGACGCGCCGATGTTCGAGCCGACGGACCCCGACGCCGGCGGCACCGGCGGCGGGGCGAAGGGCTGGACCGCGGTGCACCACCCGTTCACCTCGCCCAACCGCGACTGGATCGACCGGTTCGAGGAGGCGCCGGGCGAGGCCCTCGCCTACGCCTACGACATCGTGTGCAACGGCAACGAGATCGGCGGCGGCTCGGTCCGTATCCACCGCGGCGACGTGCAGCGCCGGGTCTTCGACATGCTCGGCATCTCGGCCGAGGACGCCGCCGACAAGTTCGGCTTCCTGCTCGAGGCGTTCAAGTACGGCCCGCCGCCGCACGCCGGCATCGCCTTCGGCTGGGACCGCATCTGCATGCTGCTGTCCGGCGCCGACTCGATCCGCGAGGTCATCGCCTTCCCGAAGACGGGCGGCGGCTACGACCCGCTGACCGGCGCGCCCACGGCGATCACGGCCGAGCAGCGGGCCGAGGCGGGCGTCGACGCCAAGCCGAAGGCCCCCGCGCCCGCGTCCGCCGACGTCAAGGTCCCGGTCGAGCGCTCGAAGTGAGCTCCGGACTGTAGGGTCTGGGCCCGTGGACGGCTTGTTTGAAGTGCAACCATCCGGTGCCGACTGGGTTTCTTCGCAAGGGAGCTCAGTCGCACCGGGTGGCTTCACCGACGTTGCGGCCGACTCGCCGCTCGCGGTGCGGATGCGCCCGGTCAGCCTCGACGAGCTCGTCGGCCAGCAGCACCTGCTGGCCCCGGGCGCACCCCTGCGCCAGCTCGTCGGCGGCGCCTCGCCCATGTCGGTGATTCTTTGGGGCCCGCCCGGCTCCGGCAAGACGACCATCGCGCACCTGGTGGCCGGCGCGACCGACCGGCGCTTCGTGGCCCTCTCCGCCCTGTCCGCCGGGGTCAAGGACGTCCGCGCCGTAATCGACACCGCCCGCCGCGAGCGCCGCCGGGGCGGCCCGCCGACGGTGCTGTTCATCGACGAGGTCCACCGGTTCAGCAAGACCCAGCAGGACTCGCTGCTCGCCGCCGTCGAGGACCGCACGGTGACCCTGCTGGCCGCGACCACCGAGAACCCGTACTTCTCGGTCATCTCGCCCCTGCTGTCGCGCTGCGTGCTGCTCACGTTGCAGCCGCTCACCGACGACGACGTGCGGGCGCTGCTGCGCCGGGCGGTGACCGACGAGCGGGGCCTGGACGGCGCCGTGACGCTGGACGACGATGCCGAGGCGCATCTGGTACGGCTGGCCCGCGGCGACGTGCGAAAGGCCCTCACCGCGCTCGAGGCCGCCGCGGGCGCCGCGATCGCGCAGGGCGCCCCGACCGTCGACCTCGCCACGGCGGAGAAGGCGGTCGACGTGGCCGCGCTGCGCTACGACCGCGACGGCGACGAGCACTACGACGTGGTCAGCGCGTTCATCAAGAGCATCCGCGGCTCGGACGCCGACGCCGCCCTGCACTACCTCGCCCGCATGATCACGGCGGGGGAGGACGCCCGGTTCATCGCCCGGCGGCTGGTCATCTCGGCCAGCGAGGACATCGGCATGGCCGACCCGACCGCGCTGCCGATCGCCACCGCGGCCGCGCACGCCGTGGAGTACGTCGGACTCCCCGAGGTCCAGATCGTCCTCGCCCAGGCCGTGATCCATCTCGCCCTCGCCCCGAAGTCCAACGCGGTCGTCACCGCCATCAACGCCGCGATGGCCGACGTGCGGGCCGGGCACGGCGGTGCAGTTCCCGCGCATTTACGCGATTCGCACTACAGCGGGGCCAGCCGGGTCGGGCACGGGAAGGGCTACAAATATCCGCACGATCACCCCATGGGTGTTGTGCAGCAGCAGTACACCCCGGAAGGGCTTGGCGACCGGGAGTACTACCGCCCTACGGGCCATGGCGCAGAGCGCGCCGTGGCGGAACGATTGCCCAAGCTGCGGCGTATCGTGCGGGGGGCCGTAGCGTCCGCCGAGGCGAATGACGCTTCGGAACCGACCAGCACGGAGGAGCGGCACCGGTGACATCGGGTCGGGACGAGGCCAAGAAGCGGCGCGGCCGCGGCAAGGCCGAAGAGGGCCCGAGCGACGAGGACCTGGGCTGGCTGGCGGAGCTGCGTAGCGCGGGCCGCGAACCCGGCGAGGACGACCTGGGCGGCTTCGCCGCGCCCGCAGCCGACGTGCTCGACCGGGTGAACCCGCGGCGCGCGACGCCGCCGCAGTCCCGCGGTGACGCCCCGATCCCGGCCCAGCCCGGCCCGCCGTCGTTCGGCCGCTCGTCTTCGGCTCCCTCCGCTTCGGCTCCGTCCGGGGGCGGTGCGGCCCCGGAGGGCTCGCCGCCGCCCCCGGCCGAGCCGACCCAGGCGTGGCGGCTGCCGCGAAAGGCCGACCGCGACGCATCCCCCGGCCCGTCCGGTGCGGGGGCGGCGCCGGTGGTGCCCCCACGGGACGCCGCCGAGCCGACGCAGGCCTGGCGGGCGCCCCGAGGGGCAGAGCGTTCCCGTCCCGACCCCGAGGGCGAGGCGCCGCCCCAGGATTGGCGCACGCTGCGCGATGCCGTGCGGGAGTCCCCGGCCGGGTCCCGCCGCACGGCCCCCGGCGGCCCAGACTCGAGCGGAGCCTCGCCAGCGGCGTCCGGCCGCGCGTCGACTTCTGGCGGCGCGGCTGCCCCAGCCGGTGGTGCCTCGGCGCCCGGTCGCGCGTCGGCTCCCGGCGGCGTGGCCGGGTCGGCAGATGGTGCTGCGGCGTCCGGTCGTGCGTCGACTCCCGGCGGTCCGGTCGGGTCGGCTGGTGGTGCTGCGGCGTCCGGCGGCGCGGCTGCTCCGTCCGGTCGCGCGGCCCGGTCCGGCGGCGGGTCCTATGGCGGTGCCGCGGCCCCGTCCGGCGGGGCGACGCGTTTCAGCGGCCTGGCGGGGCCCTCCGGGGGTTCCTCCGCACCCTCCGGACCCTCCGCAGGTGCTTCCGCGCCGGAGCCGAAGGAGGCGTGGCGCCTCCCACGGGGTGCGGGGCGCGAGTCGACCTCCGGCTCGAGGCCTGAGGTCTCCGGCGCATCGGGCGTGCCGGATATCTCCACCGCGCCGGATATTTCGGGTACGCCGGACGAGCAGCGGCGCGAGTCGCCCTCGCGGGGCCGCAGGGCCGCCGGCGAGGACGCCGAGCCTTGGCGTTCCGCGGCGGAGTCACCCACCGGCGGCCGCCGCCGCGCGTCCCGTGCCGACAAGCAGGAATCGCCGGCCGGGGACCGGCGGCCCATTGGCGGCCAGGAACAGGAGTCCCCGGCAGGGGGACGGCGAGCCTTCGGTGGCCAGGAGCAAGAATCCCCGGCTGGTGGCCGGCGGACCTTTGGTGGCCAGGAACAGGAGTCCCCGGCAGGAGGACGGCGAGCTTTCGGTGGCCAGGAGGAGGAGTCGCCGGCTGGTGGCCGGCGGGCCTTCGGTGGCCAGGAGGAGGAGTCCCCGGCTGGTGGCCGGCGGGCCTTTGGTGGCCAGGAGCAGGAGTCTCCGACTGGCGGCCGGCGGCGTGCGGCCGGCGGCCAGGAGGCGGAGTCGCCCACCGGCCGGCGTGGGTCCGGGGACGAGGCGCAGGAGTCGCCCACCGGCGGGCGGCGGCGTGCGCGCGACGATGAGCAGCACGAGTCGCCGAGCGGCGGCCGGCGGGCGGCCCATGCGCTTCCCGAGCCGCGCTCGGGCGAGCCGGGGCCGGCCAGCGCTGGACGGGCCGCCGAGTCGGGCCGGGCCTCCGGCGGCGGGCGCCGACACGCGGCCGAGCCCGGCGAGCCGGCCGCCTTCCGCGCCGGCCCGGGAGCCGGACCCCGCGGCGCCGAACCCCGTGTGCCCGACCCGCGCAGTGGCGACGTGCACAGCGGCGACATCCGCGCCGGCGACCCGCGCTCGGGTGACGTCCGTGGTCGCGAGTCGCGCACCGGCGACCTGCGTGGCGGTGATGCCCGGGGTGGCGGTACGCGTGCGGGTGATGTCCGTGCTGACGCGCGTACCGGGGACGTGCGGGACGGCGGCACGCGTGCGGGTGACGCGCGCGCCAGGGACGTGCGGGGCGGCGGTGCGCGCACGGGTGATGTCCGTGGTGGCGAGCCCGCAGGGGAAGAGCGTGGTCCCGGGACGCAGCGGGGCGGCAACGGTCCCGGCGCTCAGGGGCCCGGTGGTCGTGGGGGCGGTTCCGGTGAGATCGGGCGTCCCGACGGACCCGGAGAGCCTGGGCGTTCCGGCGGGACGGGTGGACCCGGTGGGCCGGGCGGTCGCGACACGGGCGTTGCCGCGGGCCCCGGTGGGCCGGGCGGACGCGGGGCGGGCGGCGGACCAGGGGGACCGGGCGACCCCGGAGCCGGCGGCGGGCCAGGTCCGCGCGGTGGGTCCGGTCAGCGCGGCGGGCCCGGTTCGCGCGGCGGGTCCGGCGGGCCCGGTGCAGCGAGTGGGCCGGGCGGTCCCGGTGGAAGGCCAGGGCCGTACGGGGGCGGGCGAGCCCCCGGCGGGCGGTTCCCGGGCGACGGGCCGCCACCGAAGCCGTTCGTGGACCTGGCGCGGTTCGATCCCAACCCGGAGACGTACCGCGGCACGGCCAGTTCGCCGATGGCGTTCGACTGGGAGTCCACGACGCAGATCGCGCCGTTCGGGCTGTTGCAGCGGGCGCAGGCGAAGCGGGTGCGGCAGCTCAGGTTCGCGACCGTGATCTTCGTCGTGCTGGCCGTGGTGCTGGCGCCGGCGATGTTCTTCGTGATCCGGGAGCTGTCCCGCGATCCGGTGTTCGTGGAGCTCGATGACCTGCACCTGCCCGAGTGGGCGGCGCGCAATCCGAGCGACGGGGCGCTCGGGAGCCGGTGGTGCATCCGGGAGTGCCGGTCGCGGCAGCGGACGTGGGAGTCGGCGCGCGGGCCCGAGGAGACCAACCGGGCGTTCGTCGGCAAGCTGCGCGACGCCGGGTGGGTCGAGTGGAACATCCCCGACTGCCAGACCGAGGGGGTCGACGGGATCGAGACGTGCTGGCAGCGCGACGAGTACGTGCTCGATCTCTGGGTGCGCGCGGCCGTCTGCGACGTGAAGGGGACGCGGCCCACGGTCAGCCCGGCGCCGGTGCCGTCCGGTGCGAAGTCGCCGACCGTCAAGCCGCCGACGAAGGCGGCCTCCTCGGCGGCGGCGCCCTCGCCGTCCGTGGCTCCGCCCGGTGACGGCGACGGCGGGACGGGCGCGCCGGCGGCGATCTGCCCGCTCGCGGTGACGACCATCAAGGTCTTCAACCGGATCAGCTACGACCCGGGGGGCGGCGGCCCGGACGGCCCCTGACCGCGCGGCGAGCCCGGGGTCCGGGGAACGACCGGTGTGCCGGCCGGGCGGGGACCTGACCGCGCGGCGAGCCCGGAGTCCCGGGAACGACCGGTGTGCCGGCCGGGCGGGGACGAGGCAACCGGGTCGGTGCGGCCGAAAAGCGGCCGTAGCGGCCGGTCGAAGCGCGGGCCCGTGTCACGGAGGGTAGGGTTCCTCCGTTGGAAATGCGCTTCCACACGGGTAAAGGTCAATGCGGTGAAGGAGGAAACGGCGTGACCGTGTCCCTGGGCGGTATCGCGGCGCTGGTGGCGTCGGGTGGGTTCTTCGTGCTTGTGCTCGTGCTCGCCGTGCCGATCCTGCGGGCTCGGCACACCATCGACGCGGCGACCGATGCGCTGCGCGACGCCGCCAACCAGACCACGCCGATGCTGGAGCGGGTCAACACCACGATCGACAACGTCAACACCGCGCTGACGCAGGTCCACACGACCCTCGACGGGGTCAACATGCAGCTCGCCCGGATCGACACGATCACCGAGAACGTGTCGCACGTGAGCGCGAACGTCGCGAACCTGTCCACGGTGGTCAGTGCGGCCGCCGCCAATCCGCTGGTGAAGGTCGCCGCGTTCGGGTACGGGGTGCGCAAGGCCGCGGCGAACCGGCGCCGCGAGGCGGACGAGGCCGAGGTGCGCGAGCAGATCAAGCAGCGTCGCCGGCGGGGCTGACGCGGTACCACATCCAATATCGTAGAAAGGGCGAGAGCCATGCGGCGTCTACTGTGGCTCGGAATCGGACTCGCCGTCGGGGCACTGGTGGTGCGGGCCGTCACCAAGAAGGCCCAGGCCTTCACCCCGCAGGGCATCGCGGCGTCGGCGCGCGACTCGGCCGTGGGCCTGGCGGCCAGCGTGCGCGGGTTCGTCGACGACGTGCGCGACGGCATGGCCGAGCGCGAGGCCGAGATCCACGCCGCGTTCGCCGACGGCTTGACCCTTGACGAGGACCTATACCCGGAAGGCCGGCACGACCGATGAGAACCGCCGAGATCAAACGACGCTACCTGGCGCACTTCGAGGCCAATGGGCACACGGTGGTGCCCTCCGCGCCACTGCCCGCCGTCGACGACCCCAACCTGCTGTTCATCAACGCGGGCATGGTCCAGTTCGTGCCGTTCTTCCTCGGCCAGCGCACCCCGCCGTACAGCCGCGCCACCAGCGTCCAGAAGTGCATCCGCACGCCTGACATCGACGAGGTCGGCAAGACCAGCCGGCACGGCACCTTCTTCCAGATGAACGGCAACTTCAGCTTCGGCGACTACTTCAAGGAAGGCGCCATCAAGCTGGCCTGGGAGCTGTCGACGAACCCGGTGGACAAGGGTGGGTTCGGCCTCGACCCGGAGCGCATCTGGGCCACCGTCTACCTGGACGACGACGAGGCCATCGACATCTGGAGGCGCACCGGGCTGCCGGCCGAGCGGATCGTGCGCCGCGGCAAGAAGGACAACTTCTGGTCGATGGGCATCCCGGGCCCGGCCGGCCCCTGCTCGGAGCTCTACTACGACCGGGGCGGCGCCTACGGCAAGGAGGGCGGGCCGGAGGTCGACGAGGATCGTTACCTGGAGTACTGGAACCTCGTCTTCATGCAGCACGAGATCACCAACGTGAAGTCGAAGGAGATCTTCGACATCGTCGGTGACCTGCCCAACAAGAACATCGACACCGGGATGGGCCTGGAGCGCATCGCCTCCATGCTGCAGGGCGTCGACAACCTGTACGAGATCGACGAGGTCAAGCCGATCCTGGCCAAGGCGGCGGAGCTGACCGGCAAGCGGTACGGCCAGGCGGTCTCGCACATCGCGGCGGAGAGCCACCCCGACGACGTACGCCTGCGGGTCATCGCCGACCACGTGCGCACCGCCCTCATGGTCATCTCCGACGGGGTCATCCCGTCCAACGAGGGCCGCGGCTACGTGCTGCGCCGGATCCTGCGCCGGGCCATCCGCTCGATGCGCCTGCTGGGCTGGCAGGAGGGGCCGTCGCTGCCGCTGCTGCTGCCGATCGCCCGCGACTGCATGGCGCCGTCCTACCCGGAGGTCGCGGCCGAGTACGACCGGATCTCGCAGTACGCGTACGGCGAGGAGGAGCGCTTCCTGGCCACGCTCAGCGCCGGCACCACGATCCTCGACCTGGCGGTGACCGACACCAAGGCCAAGGGCGGGAAGGTGCTCGCCGGCGACAAGGCGTTCCAGCTGCACGACACCTACGGCTTCCCGATCGACCTGACCCTCGAGATCGCCGCCGAGCAGGGCCTGCGGGTGGACGAGGACGGCTTCCGCCGGCTCATGGCCGAGCAGAAGGCCAACGCCAAGGCCGACGCGCAGGCGCGCAAGACCGGCCACGCCGACCTGTCCGTCTACCGGGCGGCGCTGGAGCAGGGCGGTCCGGTGGAGTTCACGGGGTACCGCGAGGTCTCCCGCGAGACCCGGGTGCGCTCGCTGCTGGGCGCCCCGGTCGCCGGCGAGGGCGAGGAGATCTCGATCGTCCTCGACGCCACGCCGTTCTACGCCGAGAGCGGTGGCCAGCTCGCCGACCTGGGCGTCATCACCTTCGGCGGCGGCAAGGTCGAGGTGCTCGACGTGCAGTCGCCGCTGCCCGGCCTCGTCGTGCACCGGGCGAAGGTGCTCGCCGGCGAGGTTCGCGCGGGCGACACCGCCTTCGCCGAGATCGACGTCGACCGGCGCCGGGCGGTCTCCCGCGCGCACACCGCGACCCACCTGATCCACCAGACGATGCGCAACTTCCTCGGCGAGTCGGCGACCCAGGCGGGCTCGCTGAACGCGCCGGGCCGGCTGCGCTTCGACTTCAACACGCCGTCCGCGGTCCCCGCGAGCGTCCTGCACGACGTGGAGCAGCAGGTCAACGAGGTGCTCCTGCGCGACCTCCTCGTGCACGCGTTCATCACCTCGCAGGAGGAGGCCCGCAAGCTCGGCGCGATGGCCCTCTTCGGCGAGAAGTACGGCGACGAGGTCCGCGTCGTCGAGGTCGGCGACTACGCCCGCGAGCTGTGCGGCGGCACCCACGTCGAGCGCTCCTCGCAGCTCGGCCTGGTGAAGATCCTCTCGGAGGCGTCGGTCGGTTCCGGCGTACGGCGGGTCGAGGCCCTCGTCGGCCTGGACGCCTTCGGCCACCTCGCCCGCGAGCACGTCCTCGTCTCGCGCCTGGCCGAGCTCTTCCGGGTCCCCGGCGACCAGGTCGCCGACCGGGTGGAGCAGACGGTGGCGCAGCTGCGCGACGCCGAGCGGGAGCTGGAGAAGCTGCGCACGCAGCTGGTCCTCTCCGGCGCGGCCGGCCTGGCCGACTCGGCCCGGGACGTGCGCGGGGTGGCCCTCGTGGCCACCGAGGCGCCCGAGGGCACCTCGGCCAACGAGGTGCGCACGCTGGTCCAGGAGATCCGGGGGCGCATCCCGGCAGAGCGTCCGGCGGTGGTCGCGGTGACCTCGCGGGCGGGCGGCAAGGCGTCGCTGGTCGTCGCGGTGAACGCGGCCGGCAAGTCGCGCGGGCTTTCCGCGGGTGCCCTGGTGAAGGGCGCGCTGTCCGGGCGGGGCGGCGGCAACGCGGACCTGGCCCAGGGTGGTGGCGTGCCGGCGGCCGAGGCGCCGAACCTCCTGCTGGCGGTCGAGAAGGCGCTGTAGGAGCTTTTGCCAGGCGGCCCACCCGGTGCTCCGGGTGGGCCGCTGTCATGTTCGCGATCTTCGGCTCCATGGCGCTTCGCACCCGGTCACCGAAGGTGCCCGACATATCGTACTTCGTCGGCTAAGGCCTATTTCATAACTGGGGTGGGAGCGAGGCGGAGTCCAGATTTCGTCTGGTGGTGGCCCGCGGGAGCCAGGCTACCGGTGTTGTAACCGGGCTTCCGCGGGACGCCGCCAGGCGGAATCTGGGCCCGCCGCAGCCCCGCCTCAGTTATGAAATAGGCCTTAGGGGGCTCGCAGGGGGTGACGGCCGGGGGGCGCGACCGTGCGGCGAGCGGTTAGGGTGCGCGTGTGGGGCAGGAACAGTGGACGCGCGGCCGGCGGCTGGGTATTGACGTCGGTTCGGTGCGGGTCGGCGTGGCCGTGTGCGATCCGGACGGCATCCTCGCGAGTCCCGTCGCGACCGTCGCGAGGGATCAGCGCGCCGACACGGAGGGTAAAACCCCGACCGACATGTCGGAAATTATGGGGTACCTCCGTGAATACGAGGCAGTGGAGATCATTGTCGGCCTGCCGATCAACCTCGCCGGCAAGGAAGGCCCGGCGGCGGTCCTGATCAGGCAATACGCGGATCGGCTGGCCGAGCTGGCCGCGCCCGTGCCCGTCGTACTGGCGGACGAGAGGATGTCCACGGCGGCGGCAACACGTAGGCTGTCGGAGCGCGGCGTCAGAGGCAGACGTCAGCGCGCGGTCGTCGATCAGGTGGCCGCGGTGGAGATCCTGCAGCGTTGGCTCGACGCCAGACGTGCAGCAGTTCGCGGCTGAGCGCCAGGAGGCAGAGTACAGATGGACGAGCTCGATCTGTCCTGGGACGAGGAGGAGCGGCCCCGGCGCCGGCGCCACGCCGCCGGCTCGGCCAGGAACCGCAAGAAGGGCCGCGGCGGGAAGACCTTCCTCGCGTTCTTCCTCTGCCTGGTGGTCGTCGGCGGCCTCGCCTACGGTGCCTACGCGGGCATCGACCGGATCAAGGGCCTCTTCAACGCCCCCGACTACGACGGCGGCGGCACCGGCGAGGTGACGGTCGAGGTGCTCAACCGCCAGGTGGCCGCTGACATCGGCAACACGCTGGAGCAGAAGGGCGTCGTCAAGAGCGCCAAGGCGTTCGTCGAGGCGGCCAAGAGCGACGAGCGCAGCAAGAAACTGCAGCCCGGGTTCTACAACCTGCGCAAGCAGATGAAGGCCTCCATGGCGCTGTCGCTGATGCTCGACCCGAAGAGCCGCCTGGTCAACAAGGTCACGCTGGCCGAGGGCCTGACCTACCAGGACACCTTCAAGAAGCTCTCCGAGACCACGAAGATCCCGTACGAGGACTTCGAGAAGGCGGCCCAGGACCCGAAGGCGCTCGGCGTCGGCGACGTCTGGTACACCCGCACCGACGGCAAGCAGCGCGCCCCGGGCATCGAGGGCTTCCTGTTCCCGGCGACCTACGACCTGCCGCCCAACATCGACGCGGCCGGCATCCTGAAGCTCATCGTCGCCCGGTTCAACCAGGAGATGGACAAGATCGGGTTCGTCGACGCGGTGACCAACAACCTGCACATCTCGCCGTTCGAGGCGCTCGTCGCGGCGTCCATCGCGCAGGTCGAGGGGCTGGACAAGGACCAGCCGGGCATCGTGCGGGTGCTGTACAACCGCGTGTACAGCAAAAAGTTCCCGTGCAACTGCCTGCAGGTCGACAGCACGGTCAACTACTACCTGCGCATCACCGGCAAGGGCGCCAAGCCCTCGACCGAGCTGCTGCAGTCCGAGCTGCACAACAAGAACGACCCGTACAACACCCACGACGTCGCCGGCATGCCGATCGGCCCGATCAGCAACCCGGGCACGAGTGCGCTGACCGCGGCCGCCGGCCCGCCGAAGAGCGACTACGTGTACTTCATGGCCATCAACCAGGCGGGCGACACCGCGTTCGCCAAGACGTGGCCCGAGTTCGAGGACCTGCAGAAGCAGGCCAAGGCGAACGGCGTGAAGTAGGCGATGCGCGCAGCGGTGCTGGGCAAGCCGGTGGGCCACTCGCGCTCACCGGCGATCCACAACGCGGGGTACGCGGCGGCCGGCCTGACCGACTGGGCGTACACCGCGATCGAGTGCGCCGAGGACGAGCTCGCCGGCCTGGTCGGCGGGCTCGGCCCCGAGTGGGCCGGGCTGTCGCTGACCATGCCCCTCAAGGAGGTGGCGCTGACGGTCGCCGCGCTCGTGGACCCGTTCGCGGCGGCC
The DNA here is from genome assembly GCF_040682015.1 of Dactylosporangium sp. NPDC051485. Lineage (NCBI taxonomy): Bacteria > Bacillati > Actinomycetota > Actinomycetes > Micromonosporales > Micromonosporaceae > Dactylosporangium > Dactylosporangium sp. NPDC051485. The sequence goes on along the minus strand of NZ_JBFAZW010000047.1, from coordinate 16,354 downwards.
ATCGGCGCGGCCAACACGCTGGTGCGGCGACCCTACGGCTGGCACGCCTACAACACCGACGCCCCCGGCATGGTCCGCGCCCTGCTGGAGGCGGGGGTGTCGCGCACGCCGCGGCTGGCCCTGCTCGGCGCGGGCGGCACCGCGCGGGCGGCGATCGCCGCGGCCGCGAGCCTGGCCGCCGACGTGACCGTCTACACCCGCCGGCCCGAGGCGGCCGAGGAGCTGCGGCCCGTGGCCGAGGCCCTCGACGTCGAGCTGACCGCGGCGCCCTGGGCGTCGGCGGCGGAGGCGGCCTCGGCGCCGATCGTGATTTCGACGGTGCCGAAGGGCGCCGCCGACCACCTCGCGCTCGCGGACTTCTCGTCCCGCCCGGTGGTCTTCGACGCGATCTACGACCCCTGGCCGACGCCGCTGGCCGCCGCCGCCAAGGCCGCCGGGTGCCCGATCGTGTCCGGCCTGGACCTGCTGCTGTGGCAGGCGGTGGACCAGTTCGAGCTCTTCACCGGGGCGAAGGCGCCGGTGGCGGCCATGCGAGCGGCCTTGTCGTAACCCGGGTGCCGCCAGTTGGTGAGATGCGCTCGGCCCTGTCCTCACGAGGTGACGGCCGCGTGCCAGACTGATCTACGTGCTGCGTTGGTTGACCGCTGGAGAATCCCATGGCCCGGCGCTCGTCGCGATCCTCGAAGGCGTGCCCGCCGGGATCGAGCTGACGAGCGCGTCCGTGGCGGCAGAGCTGGCCCGTCGGCGCCTCGGTTACGGCCGCGGCGCCCGGATGAGCTTCGAGCAGGACGTCGTCGAGTTCATCGGCGGCCTGCGACACGGGCTCACGCTGGGCAGCCCGGTGGCGATCCGGGTGGGCAACAGCGAGTGGCCCAAGTGGGAGACGGTCATGGCGCCCGACCCGGTCGACCCGGAGGTGCTGGCCGCGCAGGCCCGCAACGCCCCGCTCACCCGGCCCCGGCCCGGCCACGCCGACCTGGCGGGCATGCAGAAGTACGGGCACACCGACGCCCGCCCGATCCTGGAGCGGGCCAGCGCGCGGGAGACCGCGGCGCGCGTGGCCGTCGGCTCGGTCGCGAAGGCCCTGCTGCGCCAGGCCCTCGGCGTCGAGATCGTCTCGCACGTGATCGAGCTCGGCTCGGTCGCCGCCAAGCCCGGCCTGGTGCCGAGCCCCGAGGACTTCGAGCGCGTCGACGCCGACCCGCTGCGCTGCCTCGACCCGGACGCGAGCGCCCGGATGGTCGAGGAGGTCGACGCGGCCAAGAAGGACGCCGACACGCTGGGCGGGATCGTGGAGGTGCTGGCGTATCACGTGCCCCCGGGTCTCGGCAGCCACGTGCAGTGGGACCGCAAGCTCGACGCCAGGCTCGCCACCGCCCTGATGTCGATCCAGGCGATCAAGGGCGTGGAGATCGGCGACGCCTTCACCCAGGCGCGCTCCCGCGGCTCGGTGGCCCACGACGAGATCATCAACACCCCCGACGGCGTGCGCCGCGTCACCGACCGGGCCGGCGGCCTGGAGGGCGGCATCACGACGGGCGAGCCGCTGCGGGTCCGGGCCGCGATGAAGCCGATCTCCTCGCTCAACCGCGCCCTGCAGACCGTCGACGTGACCACCGGCGAGCCGGCCACCGCGATCAACCAGCGCTCCGACGTGTGCGCCGTCCCCGCCGCCGCCGTGGTCGCCGAGGCGATGGTCGCCCTGGTCCTGGCCGAGGCCGCGCTGGAGAAGTTCGGCGGCGACTCGGTGCCGGAGATCCGCCGCAACGTCGCCGGCTACCTCGACAACCTGGTGATCCGATGAGCCCCCGCGCCGTGGTCGTCGGCGCCCCCGGCGCCGGCAAGACGACCGTCGGCGGACTGCTGGCCGAGCGCCTGGGCCTGCAGTTCCGCGACGTCGACGCCGACATCGAGGCGAGCGCCGGCAAGCCCATCCCGGAGATCTTCTTCGACGAGGGCGAGGAGCACTTCCGCGCCCTCGAGCGCGCCGCCATCGCCACCGCGCTGGAGGAGTTCGACGGCATCCTGGCCCTGGGCGGCGGCGCGATCCTGGCCGAGGAGACCCGCAAGCGCCTGGCCGGCCACACCGTGGTGTACCTCGCCGTCGACTTCGCCGACGCCGTGAGCCGGATCGGCCTGGGCGCCGGCCGCCCCCTGCTGGCCATGAACCCGAGGGCCACCCTGAAGCACCTGCTCGATCAGCGCCGCCCGCTCTACGAGGAGGTTGCGACGGTGACCGTGCCGACGGACGGCCGCACGCCGGAGGAGATCGTGGACGACCTGGCGGCCCGGCTGTGACCGTGATCGAGGTCGACGAATACGCCGTACACATCGGGCGAAGCGTCCTCGAGGGCCTGCCCGATCTCGTCAAGGGCGCCGCTCAGGTGGCGGTCATCTTCGCCGGACCGGTGCGCGCGCACGCGGACGCCGCCATCGCCACGCTGGAGAAGGCCGGCGCGAGGGTGCTGCCGATCGAGGTGCCGGACGCCGAGGCCGGCAAGGACCTCTCCGTGGCCGCGCGCTGCTGGGACGCCCTGGGCGCGGCGGCCTTCACGCGCTCCGACGCCGTGGTGGGCGTCGGCGGCGGCGCCGTGACCGACCTGGCGGGCTTCGTCGCCGCGTGCTGGCTGCGCGGCGTGCGCCTGGTGACGATCCCGACGAGCCTGCTGGGCATGGTCGACGCCGCGGTGGGCGGCAAGACGGGCATCAACACGGCCGCCGGCAAGAACCTGGTGGGCGCCTTCTACCCGCCGGCCGGCGTCCTGTGCGACCTGGGCACCCTGGACACCCTGCCGGCGGACGACCTCCTGGCCGGCCTGGCGGAGATCGTGAAGTGCGGCTTCATCGCCGACCCCGCGATCCTGACCCTGATCGAGTCCGACCCCGCGGCCGCCCTGGACCCGCGCGGCGCCGTCCTGCCCGAGCTGGTCGAGCGCTCCGTGGCGGTCAAGGCGCGGGTGGTCTCGGAGGACCTCCGCGAGGGCGGCCTGCGCGAGATCCTCAACTACGGGCACACGCTCGGCCACGCGATCGAGCGGCGCGAGCAGTACCGGTGGAAGCACGGCCACGCCGTGAGCGTCGGCCTGGTCTTCGCCGCCGCGCTGGGTCGCCTGTCAGGCCGGCTGGACCCTGCGGTGGCGGCCCGCCACCGCGAGGTGCTGCAGCGGCTGGGGCTCCCGGTGACGTATCCGGCCGAGGCCTGGCCCGACCTGCACGCCGCGATGCGCGTAGACAAGAAGGCCCGCGGCGCGACGCTGCGCTTCGTGGTCCTGGACGGGCTGGCCCAGCCCGGCACGCTGGCCGGGCCGTCCGACGAGCTGCTGCTGGAGGCCTACCGCGAGGTCGCCGCCGGCTGACCGCGGCGCCCGGGGCGTCGCGGTCGCGCCGACGGCGACGGCAGCGCGGTGGGTCAGGGGGTCACCGTGGCGGGGGTCGCGGGCATCAGCGCGGTCCGGTCGAGCAGCTCCGCCACCGGCGGGCGCATGCGCAGGTAGAGCAGGCCGGCCACCGCCCCGATCACGGCGGCCACCACCGCCCCCGGGGTGCCCGGCGCACCCGTCGGCAGCAGGAACAGCGCCAGCCCCGCCGAGCCCCACACCGCGGCCTGCGGCACCCGCTGCAGGCCGGCGGCCATGGGTACGAAGGCCCACAGCAGGTACCACGGGTGCACCACCGGGCCGAGCAGGAGGATCGAGCTCAGCGCCAGCCCGAGACCCGCGATCGGGTTCGGTGCGCGCAGCAGGGCCCAGCCGGCCAGCCCGAGGCCGGTCACGGCGGCCACGGTGCGCAGGATCTGCATCGGCTCCGGCCAGCCCATGACCGTCAGCAGCATGCCCAGGTCGGTGCTGACGGACAGGCCGTTGCGCACCGTCGTCGGGGTCCGCAGCGCGCCGATCCAGCCCAGACCCAGGCCCGAGGCGAGCTGCAGGCCGCCCAGCGCCGCGCCAGTGGCCAGGCCGATGCGGGCCCAGGCCCTCGGGCTGAGCATCAGCACGGTGATGAGGGCCAGGGCGGCGGGGGCCTTGATGAGGGCGGCGGCGCTGATGAGCACGGCGCCGATGGCCGGATGACGGCGCACGGCGGCGTAGATGCCCGCCGTCATCAGGCCGACCATCAGCGCGTCGTTGTGCATGCCGGCGATGAGGTGCAGCATCAGCAGCGGGTTCAGGGCGCCGAACCACAGGGCGCGCTGCGGTGGCACGCCGAAGCGGGTGGCGATGCCCGGCAGGCAGATCACCACCAGGGCGACGCCGGCCAGGGCGATCAGGCGGAAGGCCCAGATGCCGATGACCACGTTTGAGCCGGTCAGGTTGACCACCGCGGCGGCGGCGCGCAGGAACAGCGGGCCGTAGGGGGCCGGGGTGTTCTGCCAGATGGCGGGCACGTCCTCGGTGAGGCGGCCACCCAGGGCCGCGGGGCCGAACTTGTACGCGTCGATGCCCTCATGCACCATGGCGCCCTGCGCGAGGTAGCTGTACACGTCCTGGCTGAACATCGGCGGGACCAGGGCCAGCGGGGCGGCCCAGCACAGGAACGTGCGGATCAGGTCGCCCGGGCTGTGCTGCTCCAGCGAGCCGCGCAGGCGCAGCCAGGCGCCGCACAGCAGGGTCAGGCCCACGTAGCCGGCGGCGATCGCGACCAGGGGGAAGTCGCGCAGCTCGCGGATCAACGGCCATTGTGCGAAGGGGTCGCGGCCGGGCAGTGCTCCGGCGGCCAGTCCGGACAATGCGATTGCCACGGAGCCGGCGAAGCCCAGAGTACGGTTCAGAAGGTCCGGTCTTCCCACCCCGGCACGCTGGCAGAGCTAGGTGTACAGAAGGTAAACAGATGGTGAATCGCGTGCCAGGGCTCCGGTATACTGTTTCGGGCCAATTTCACGCGGCGAGGAGGCCGCCCGGTACACTTCACCGGGCCTTTTCCCGCACCGGCGGAACTTCGCGCCGCTCGGGACCAAATCTTCCCGGTCTGCGGGCCGGCAGTGACGAAAGTGACGTCAAACCACATGGCATCCACGAACGACCTGAAGAACGGCCTGGTGCTCAACCTCGACGGCGACCTGTGGACCGTCGTTGAGTTCCAGCATGTCAAGCCGGGCAAGGGCGGCGCGTTCGTGCGGACCACCCTGAAGAACGTGCTCTCCGGCAAGGTGGTCGACCGCACGTTCAACGCCGGGACCAAGGTCGACACCGCCACGGTCGACAAGCGCACGATGCAGTACCTCTACGCCGACGGCGAGGACTTCGTGTTCATGGACCTGGACACGTACGACCAGATCACCGTCCCCGGCGGCACCGTCGGCGAGGCGAGCAAGTTCCTGCTCCCCGAGGCCGAGGTGATCGTGGCCACGCACGAGGGGGCCCCGCTCTACATCGAGCTGCCCACCTCGGTGATCCTCGAGATCACCTACACCGAGCCCGGCCTGCAGGGCGACCGCTCCACGGGCGGCACCAAGCCGGCCACGGTGGAGACCGGCGCCACGGTCAACGTGCCGCTGTTCATCTCGACCGGCGAGAAGATCAAGGTGGACACCCGCGACAGCCGTTACCTGGGCCGCGCGTGACCGGTCCGGAGCGAAGCGGAGGGGCCGGGCACCAGAGGCACAGTCGTCCGGCGCCGGAGCGAAGCGGAGGCGCCGTGACCGAGGGGAAGGGGTCCTTTCTGGGCGGTGACGTCACCGCTCAGATGACCGCGCGGCGCAAGGCCCGCAAGCGGGCCCTCGACGTGCTGTACCAGGCCGATCTGCGCGGGGAGCCGCGCGGGTCGGTGCTGACCGCCTACGTGGCCAACCTGGAGGAGCCCAAGCCGGGCTACCTGCCGTACACGGTCCGGCTGGTCGAGGGTGTCGAGAGTCACGCCGCGCGCATCGACGAGCTGCTGTCGAGCTACGCCGAGGGCTGGACGCTGGAGCGGATGCCGGTGGTCGACCGCAACCTGGCCCGCATCGCCGTGTACGAGCTGCTGTACAACGACGAGATCGACAACCCGGTGGCCATCACCGAGGCGGTGGAACTGGCCGAGACGCTGTCCACGGACGACTCCCCGCGCTTCCTCAACGGCATCCTGGGCCGCATCGCCGACTACGCCACCTGAGCGACACCGAGACATCAAGGAGGGGCCCGCGCCGGCAACGGCGCGGGCCCCCTCTTTGCACACGTCCTAGCTCTGGAACAGGCTCCGCGGGTCGGTGACCAGCACGCCGTGCTCGTTGAGCCGCTCGACCAGGCCCGACGGCGAGGCGTCGTAGACGATGGCGAGCGCGCGCAGGTCATCGGCCCGGATGGACAGCACCCGGCCGTTGTAGTCGCCCCGCTGCTGCTGAATGGCCCGGGCGTAACGGGCGACGTAGGCGAGGTCCTCGGCGCCGGCGTCGTAGAGCCGCTCCAGGTCGAGAACGATCTTGTTGGTCGGCTCGTGGCGCACGCCACTGCCCTCGGGCAGCAGCTCGGCGACGGGCACGCGGTAGAACTCGGCCAGTTCGGCCAGGCGAGACACGGTGACGGCACGGTCGCCGCGCTCATACGACCCGACGACGACGGCCTTCCAGCGCCCGGCCGACTTCTCCTCGACACCCTGCAGAGACAGCCCCTGCTGCTGCCGGATGGAGCGCAGGCGAGCACCAAGAGACTTGGCGTACTCAGACGGCATACGGACACTCCCAGTCACTGGCCTGAGGGGTTTCCCCAGCGATCGCTACGGAGCGTGACCGTAACTGGCGCGCGACGCGGGGTCAAGTGGTCGAGACCCTTCCGTAGCCCAGGTCAGGACGGTTGTTAGGGTAGTTGACGTTTGGCGTCCTTTAACGACCCGTCCGGAGAGGCGGGGAAGGAGGTCCGGTTTTGTCATCCCCGACAACCGGCACTGAGCTGGGAAAAACCATCCTAACAGCGACGGATGTCGCCCGTGTGGTGGACCGGATCGCCCACCAGATCCTGGAAAAGACGTCCGGAGCGGCCGAAACGGTGCTGCTGGGCATACCTACTCGTGGCGTACCGCTGGCTCGCCGTCTGGCCGCCCGGATCGCCGCTTTCGAGGGTTTTGACATTCCGGTCGGTGTGTTGGACATCACGCTGTATCGGGACGATTTGCGCCTTCACGCCACCCGTGCGGTGGGTCACACCGAGATCCCTCCCGGCGGCCTCGACGGGCGCCGGATCATCCTGGTCGACGACGTCCTCTTCTCCGGCCGCACCGTGCGGGCCGCCCTGGACGCGCTGAAGGACCTCGGCCGGCCGCGCGCCGTCCAGCTGGCCGTCCTGGTCGACCGCGGCCACCGTGAGCTGCCGATCCGGGCGGACTACGTGGGCAAGAACATCCCGACCTCCATGGACGAGAGCGTGCGGGTGCTGACCGCGGAGATCGACGGCGCCGACGCCGTGCTGATCAAGAGCAAGGGGGACCGGGCATGATCAAGCACCTGCTGAGCGCGGCGGACCTCGACGCGCCGACCGCCACCCTGGTGCTGGACACCGCCGAGGAGATGGCGAGCCTGGCCGCCCGGGAGGTCAAGAAGCTGCCGACGCTGCGCGGCCGCACCGTGGTGAACCTCTTCTACGAGGACTCCACCCGCACCCGGATCTCCTTCGAGGCCGCGGCCAAGCGCCTGTCCGCCGATGTGATCAACTTCTCGGCGAAGGGCTCCAGCGTCTCCAAGGGTGAAAGTCTCAAGGACACCGCGCTGACCCTGCAGGCGATGGGGGCGGACGCGGTCGTGATCCGCCACCCGGCCAGCGGCGCCCCGCACCGGCTGGCCAACTGGGTGGAGGGCAGCGTGGTCAACGCGGGTGACGGCACCCACGAGCACCCGACCCAGGCCCTGCTCGACGCGTTCACCATGCGCAGCCGCCTGGGTCGCCTCGCCGGGCTCAACGTGGCCATCGTCGGCGACGTGCTGCACTCCCGGGTGGCCCGCTCCAACGTCCAGCTGCTGCACACCCTCGGCGCCAAGGTGACCCTGGTCGCCCCGCCGACGCTGCTGCCCGTCGGGGTGGCGGCGTGGCCGGCCGAGACCTGCTACGACCTCGACGCGGTCGTCCCGGACGCCGACGTGGTCATGATGCTGCGGGTGCAGCGGGAGCGGATGAACCAGGCGTACTTCCCGTCGGAGCGCGAGTACTCCCGCCGCTACGGCTTCGACGTGCCGCGGATGCGCCGCCTGCCGGAGCACGCGATCGTGATGCACCCCGGCCCGATGAACCGCGGCATGGAGATCGCGCCCGAGGTGGCCGACTCCGCCCGCTCCACGATCGTCGAACAGGTCGCCAACGGCGTCTCCGTGCGCATGGCGGTCCTCTACCTGCTGCTCGGAGGCAAGTCGTGATCATCGCAAACACGCAGCTCGGCGAGATCGTGGTGGAGGACGGCACGATCGTCGCCATCGACCCCGAGAAGAAGGGCGGCCTGATCGCGCTGCCCGGCCTGGTCGACCTGCACACCCACCTGCGCGAGCCGGGCCGGGAGGACGCCGAGACCGTCGAGTCCGGCTCCCGGGCCGCGGCGCTGGGCGGCTACACGGCGGTGTGCGCGATGGCCAACACCTCGCCGGTCGCCGACACCGCCGGCGTGGTGGAGCAGGTGTGGCACCTGGGACGCGAGTCCGGCCTGGTCGACGTCCAGCCGATCGGCGCGGTCACCGTCGGCCTGGCCGGCGAGCAGCTGGCCGAGCTCGGCGCGATGGCCGACTCCGCGGCCCGGGTCCGGGTCTTCTCCGACGACGGGCACTGCGTCTCCGACCCGCGGCTCATGCGGCGGGCCCTGGAGTACGTGAAGGCCTTCGACGGGGTGATCGCCCAGCACGCCGAGGAGCCGAGGCTGACCGTCGACGCGCAGATGAACGAGGGCGAGGTCGCCGCCCGGCTCGGGCTCACCGGCTGGCCGGCGGTCGCCGAGGAGGCGATCATCGCCCGCGACGCGCTGCTGGCCGGGCACGTCGGGGCCCGCCTGCACATCTGCCACGTCTCCACCGCGGGCAGCGTCGAGCTGATCCGCTGGGCCAAGTCCAAGGGCTGGCGGGTGACCGCCGAGGTGACCCCGCACCACCTGCTGCTCACCGAGGACCGCGCCACGCAGTACGACCCGGTCTTCAAGGTCAACCCGCCGCTGCGCACCGAGGCCGACGTGCTGGCCCTGCGCGAGGGGCTGGCCGACGGCACGATCGACTGCGTCGCCACCGACCACGCCCCGCACAGCGTGGAGGACAAGGAGTGCGAGTGGGCGTACGCCCGGCCCGGCATGCTCGGGCTGGAGACGGCGCTGGCGATCGTGGTGCAGACCATGGGGCCGCGCTGGGACCGCATCGCCGAGTGGATGTCCTTCGCCCCGGCCCGCATCGCCGGGCTCGCCGGGCAGGGCCGCCCGCTGGAGGTCGGCGCCCCGGCCAACATCGCCCTGTTCGACCCTGACGTGCGCTGGAGCGTCGACCCCACGGCGCTGGCCAGCCGATCGAGGAACACCCCCTACGCCGGAATGGAACTGCGCGGCCGCATCGAGGCGACCTACCTGCGCGGCGAGCCGACGGTACTGAACGGAAAGGCGACACGGTGAGGCGCAGAGAGGCTCTGCTCGTCCTGGAGGACGGGCGCACGTTTCGAGGTGAGGCCTTCGGCGGGATCGGCGAGACCTTCGGCGAGGCGGTCTTCAACACCGGCATGACCGGCTACCAGGAGACGCTCACCGACCCGTCCTACCACCGCCAGGTCGTCGTGCAGACCGCCCCGCAGATCGGCAACACCGGCGTCAACGACGAGGACGACGAGTCCTCGCGGATCTGGGTGGCCGGATACGTCCTGCGGGACCCCTCCCGCGCCTACTCCAACTGGCGCGCCACCGGCAGCCTGCAGGACCGCCTCGCCGCGGAGAACGTCGTCGGCATCAGCGGCATCGACACCCGGGCCCTCACCCGGCACCTGCGCGAGCGCGGGGCCATGCGGGTCGGGGTGTCCAGCGTGGAGGACGACCCCGAGGCGCTGCTCGAGCGGGTCCGCCAGCAGCCGCAGATGCTCGGCGCCGATCTGTCCGCGGAGGTGAGCACGCCGCAGCGGTACACCGTGGAAGCCCTCGGCGAGCACCGGCTCACGGTGGCGGCGATCGACCTCGGCATCAAGCGCAACGTGCCGCGCCGGCTCGCCGCCCGCGGGGTGACCACCCACGTCCTGCCGGCCTCGGCGACGCTGTCGGACATCAAGGCGCTCGGCGCCGACGCCGTGTTCTTCTCGCCCGGCCCGGGCGACCCGGCCACCGCGGACGGGCCGGTCGCGCTGGCCCAGGCCGTCCTTCGCGAGCGCATCCCGCTGTTCGGCATCTGCTTCGGCAGCCAGATCCTGGGCCGGGCCCTCGGGTTCGGCACCTACAAGCTCGGGTACGGGCACCGGGGCATCAACCAGCCCGTGCTCGACCGGACCACCGGCAAGGTCGAGGTGACCAGTCACAACCACGGCTTCGCGGTCGACGCCCCGCTCGACGAGCGGGTGCAGACCGAGTTCGGCGCCGTGGAGGTCAGCCACGTCTGCCTCAACGACAACGTCGTGGAGGGCCTGCGCTGCCTCGACGTGCCGGCCTTCACCGTGCAGTACCACCCGGAGGCGGCAGCGGGGCCGCACGACGCGGATTACCTGTTCGATCGATTCGCGGAGCTGATGCAGACCAATGCCTAAGCGCACCGATCTCCGGCACGTTCTCGTCATCGGCTCCGGCCCGATCGTCATCGGCCAGGCGTGCGAGTTCGACTACTCCGGCACCCAGGCGTGCCGCGTGCTGCGGGCCGAGGGCCTGCGGGTCAGCCTGGTCAACAGCAACCCGGCGACCATCATGACCGACCCCGAGTTCGCCGACGCGACCTACGTCGAGCCGATCACGCCCGAGTTCGTCGAGCAGGTCATCGCCAAGGAGCGCCCCGACGCGCTGCTGGCCACGCTCGGCGGGCAGACCGCGCTCAACACCGCCATGGCGCTGCACGAGGCGGGGGTGCTGGAGAAGTACGGCGTCGAGCTCATCGGCGCCGACATCGACGCCATCCGCCGGGGCGAGGACCGCCAGCTGTTCAAGGACATCGTGGCCCGGGCCGGCGGCGAGACGCCCCGCTCCCGGGTCTGCCACTCCATGGAGGAGGTGCACGCGACCGTCGCCGAGCTCGGCCTGCCGGTCGTCATCCGCCCCTCCTTCACCATGGGCGGGCTCGGCTCGGGCATGGCGCACACCCCCGCGGACCTCGACCGCCTCGCCGGGGGAGGCCTCGCCGCCTCGCCGGTGCACGAGGTGCTCATCGAGGAGAGCGTGCTCGGCTGGAAGGAGTACGAGCTCGAGCTCATGCGCGACAAGCACGACAACGTCGTGGTCGTGTGCTCGATCGAGAACGTCGACGCGATGGGGGTGCACACCGGCGACTCGGTGACCGTGGCGCCGGCGATGACGCTCACCGACGTGGAGTACCAGCGGCTGCGCGACCTCGGCATCGCCGTGCTGCGCGAGGTCGGGGTCGACACGGGCGGCTGCAACATCCAGTTCGCCGTGCACCCGGGCACCGGCCGGCTGGTCGTCATCGAGATGAACCCGCGGGTGTCGCGCTCCAGCGCCCTGGCGTCCAAGGCGACCGGCTTCCCGATCGCCAAGATCGCGGCGAAGCTGGCCATCGGCTACACCCTGGACGAGATCCCCAACGACATCACCCTCAAGACGCCGGCCGCCTTCGAGCCGTCGCTGGACTACGTCGTGGTGAAGATCCCGCGGTTCGCCTTCGAGAAGTTCCCCGGCGCCGACCCCGAGCTGACCACGACGATGAAGTCGGTCGGCGAGGCGATGTCGATGGGCCGCACGTTCGCCGAGGCCCTCGGCAAGGCGATGCGCTCGCTGGAGACCAAGGCCGCGGGGTTCTGGACGACTCCGGACGAGTCGCTGCTGGGTGACCTGCGCGTGCCGCACGACGGCCGTCTCTACACCGCGGAGCTGGCCCTGCGTCAGGGCCAGACCGTCGAAGAGGTCGCCGCGGTGTCCGGCTACGACCCGTGGTTCGTGGACCAGCTCGCCGCGCTGGTCGAGCTGCGGGCCGAGATCATCGAGGCGGCCGTGCTGGACCTGCCGCTGCTGCGCCGGGCCAAGCGGGCCGGGCTCTCCGACCGGCAGATCGCCGCGCTGCGCCCCGAGTTCGCCGGCGAGGACGGGGTGCGCACGCTGCGCCACCGCCTCGGGCTGCGACCCGTGTACAAGACCGTGGACACGTGCGCGGCCGAGTTCGCCGCCGGCACGCCGTACCACTACAGCACCTACGAGGAGGAGACCGAGGTCACCCCGTCCGACCGGCCGAAGGTGATCATCCTGGGCTCCGGGCCGAACCGGATCGGCCAGGGCATCGAGTTCGACTACTCGTGCGTGCACGCGGTCATGGCGCTGCGGGCCAAGGGCTACGAGACCGTCATGGTCAACTGCAACCCGGAGACCGTCTCCACCGACTACGACACCGCCGACCGGCTGTACTTCGAGCCGCTCACCTTCGAGGACGTGCTCGAGGTCGTGCACGCCGAGGACAGCTCCGGGCGCGCGGCCGGCGGCCCCGGCGTGGTGGGCGTGATCGTGCAGCTGGGCGGGCAGACCCCGCTCGGCCTGGCCGAGCGCCTGGAGCGGGCCGGCGTGCCGATCGTCGGCACCTCGCCGGCCGCCATCGACCTGGCCGAGGACCGCGGCCAGTTCGGCCAGCTGCTCACCGAGTCCGGCCTGCGCTCGCCCGCGCACGGCACCGCGACCACCTTCCCGGAGGCCAAGCGGATCGCCGACGAGATCGGCTACCCGGTGCTCGTGCGCCCGTCGTACGTGCTCGGCGGCCGCGGCATGGAGATCGTCTACGACGAGCCGACGCTGCGCGACTACATCGGCCGGGCCACCGAGATCTCCCCGGCCCACCCGGTGCTCGTCGACCGCTTCCTCGACGACGCCATCGAGATCGACGTGGACGCGCTGTGCGACGCCACCGGCGAGGTGTACCTCGGCGGGGTCATGGAGCACATCGAGGAGGCCGGCATCCACTCCGGCGACTCCTCCTGCGCGCTGCCGCCGATCACCCTCGCCGCCGTGCACCTGGCCGAGGTGCGCCGCTACACGGTGGCCATCGCCCGGGGGATCGGGGTGCGGGGGCTGCTCAACGTGCAGTACGCGCTCAAGGACGACGTGCTCTACGTGCTGGAGGCCAACCCGCGGGCGTCGCGCACGGTGCCGTTCGTGTCCAAGGCGACGGCGGTACCGCTGGCCAAGGCCGCGGCCCGCATCGCGCTCGGCGCGACGGTGGCGCAGCTGCGGGCCGAGGGGCTGCTGCCGGCCGAGGGCGACGGCGGCTCGCTGCCCGAGGGCGCCCCGATCGCGGTCAAGGAGGCGGTGCTGCCCTTCAAGCGGTTCCGCACCACCGAGGGCAAGGGCGTGGACAACCTGCTCGGCCCGGAGATGAAGTCGACCGGTGAGGTGATGGGCATCGACCCGTCCTTCGGCCACGCCTTCGCCAAGTCCCAGGCGGCCGCCTACGGCTCCCTGCCGACCTCCGGCACCGTGCTGGTGACCGTGGCCAACCGGGACAAGCGCGGGATCGTCTTCCCGGTCAAGCGCCTGGCCGACCTCGGCTTCGCGATCGTGGCCACGGCCGGCACCGGCGACGTGCTGCGCCGCTACGGGGTGGCCTGCGAGATCGTGCCGAAGCACTTCGAGGAGGGCGGCGGGCGCAACGCGGTGTCCATGATCGCCGGCGGCGAGGTCGACCTGGTCATCAACACCCCGCAGGGCTCCAGCGGCCGGCAGGACGGCTACGAGATCCGCAGCGCGGCCGTGGTCAGCGACATCCCCTGCATCACCACCCTGCCGGGCGCGGCGGCCGCCGTGATGGGCGTCGAGGCGCTCATCCGCGGCGAGATGTCGGTCCGGCCGCTGCAGGAGCTGCACGCGGCCCTGCGGGAAGCCAGGTGACCCTCTACACGCGAGCGGTCCGCCCGGTGCTGTTCCGGCTCGGCGGCGGCGACGCCGAGACGGCGCACGAGCGGACCCTGCGCGCGCTGGCCCGACTGCCCCGGGCGCGGCGGGCCCACAGCCCGTCCGGGGCGCGGCGCACCGTGTTCGGGATCGACTTCCCCAACCCGGTCGGGCTGGCCGCCGGCATGGACAAGGACGGCCGGGCGCTGGGCGCCTGGCCCCGGCTCGGGTTCGGCTTCATCGAGGTCGGCACCGTGACCCGGCACGCCCAGCCGGGCAACGAGCGGCCGCGGCTGTTCCGCTTCCCCGCGCAGGAGGCGATCGTCAACCGGATGGGGTTCAACAACGCCGGCGCCGAGGCCCTCGCCGCGCGGCTGCGCGCCCTGGGCCCGTTGCCGGTGCCGCTGGGCATCAGCCTCGGCAAGTCGAAGGTGACCCCGCTCACCGGCGCCGTGGAGGATTACGTCCACAGTTTCCGGCAGCTGTACGGCCTGGGCTCCTACTTCGCCGTGAACGTCAGCTCCCCGAACACCCCCGGCCTGCGCGAGCTGCAGGACAAGGCGCACCTCTCGGCGCTGCTGGGCGCGCTGCGCTCCGAGTCCCAGGCGCTCGGCGGCCCGGTGCCGATCCTGGTCAAGGTCGCCCCCGACCTCACCGACGCGGCCCTGGGCGATCTGCTCGACGTGTGCCTCGGGCTGGGCGTGGCCGGGCTCATCGCCACCAACACCACCATCGAGCGGCCCGGCGTCAGCACGGCCGAGGCCGGCGGGCTCAGCGGCCGGCCCCTCGCCCCGCGGGCGCTGGAGGTCGTGCGGTTCGTGGCCAAGGAGAGCGGACTGCCGGTCATCGGCGTGGGCGGGATCACGCGTCCCGTGGACGCCCAGCGGATGCTCGACGCCGGCGCCGCGCTCGTGCAGCTCTACACCGGTTTCATCTACCACGGCCCCGGGCTGGTCCGGGGCGCCGTCGCGGCGACGAGGAGCATGTGATGACCGAACGGTTCGGCGCCCGGCTGCGGGCCGCCGTGGACGCCCTGGGGCCGCTGTGCGTGGGGATCGACCCCCACCCCTCCCTGCTGGCCTCCTGGGGCCTCTCCGACGATGTCAAGGGCCTGGAGGCGTTCGCCCGGACGGTCGGGGAGGCCCTGGCTGGACGGGTCGCGGCCATCAAGCCGCAGTCCGCCTTCTTCGAGCGTTTCGGCTCCAAAGGCATAGTGGTTCTAGAGTCGGTTATCCGACAGTTGCGCGGCTCCGGGAGCCTCGTGATCCTCGACGTCAAGCGGGGCGACATCGGCTCGACGGCCGCCGCCTACGCCGATGCGTACCTCGACCCGGCCTCCCCGCTGTGCGCCGACGCCATCACCGTCAGTCCCTACCTCGGCTTCGGCTCGCTGCGTCCGATCATCGACAAAGCCCAGCAGAACGGCCTCGGCGTATTCGTTCTGGCGCTCACGTCCAATCCCGAGGGCGCGTCCGTCCAGCGGGCCCGCGCGGCCGACGGACGGACCGTTGCGCAGACCGTCATCGACGAGATTTCGCAGGTCAACGCGGGTGTGCGGCCGCTGGGCGACGTCGGCGTGGTCATCGGCGCGACCGTCGGGGAGACCGGGCACGAGCTGACCGATCTCAATGGACCGATCCTCGCGCCGGGCCTCGGCGCGCAGGGCGGGCGGCCCGAGGATCTGCGCGCGGTGTTCGGCTCGGCGGTCGCCAATGTCCTTCCTTCGTGGTCCCGCGAGGTGCTCTCCGCGGGCCCGGAAGTGGCGGCGCTGCGGGCCGCGGCGCAGCGCGCGCGTGAATCCTGTGCGTCGGCAATTGTGGTCACTGCGTGATCATCGAATCTTCACAAGGCGTCGATCTTGTCTTCCGACGTTGCCGAAATGGCTTCTGACCGCTAGTTTTCCCGGCGCTAGACCATCAACACTTTTTTCAAGGGACCTGAGGAGACCTGGTGCCGCTCCCGTCACTGAGCCCGGAACAGCGCGCGGCCGCTTTGGAAAAGGCGGCTGAGATCCGCAAGGCTCGCGCTGAGCTGAAGGAGCAACTCAAGCAGGGCAAGACGACCCTTGCTGCCGTGATCGACCGCGCGGAGTCCGACGATGTCGTCGGCAAGCTGAAGGTCTCTGCCGTCCTCCAGGCGATGCCTGGCATCGGCAAGATCCGGGCAACGCAGATCATGGAGAAGCTGAAGATCGCCGAGAGCCGTCGCCTGCGCGGCCTGGGTGACCAGCAGCGCAAGGCCCTGCTCGGGGAGTTCGCCGGCGGCAAGTGACTCCGCCTGCGGTCCCCCCGGACCGGTTGCAACACGACCTCGACGCGCCCGGCACAGCGGGAGTCAGGGCGTCGCCGATGCGGTTGGCCAGTTCCGTCATCTCGTACGACACCTTGCCCACGTCGGCGTTGGGCGAGGCGAGCAC
>NZ_JBFAZW010000046.1:0-77273 GCF_040682015.1 Dactylosporangium sp. NPDC051485 | reverse complement strand
TTCTCACCGATGCGACCCATCGGCGTGACCCCGTCGGAGTAGTAGATCGTCGTCGACTGGTTGATCGCGATGTCATCGGGCAACGCGACCTGGTCGAAGTAGTACGTCCCGCTGACCATGCCGATGCCCGCGATCATGATGAACGCCGCGATCGACGCGATGAGAATGTTGCGCCGGCGGCGCTTCTTCGCCTTCGCGGTCGGCGTGGGCTTGCCCTTGCCCGTCGTTTCGGCCGGCGGCCCCGAAGCACCGTCGCCCACCACGGCCCGCCCAACGGAGGCGCTACCCACGGAGGCTTTACCAACGGACGCGCTGCCCACGGACGCGCTACCTACAGAGGCGCTACCAACGGACGCGCTACCCACCGAGGCTTTACCAACGGACGCGCTGCCCACGGACGCGCGCCCGGCAGAACCGGCGCTCGGCGGGTTCGGGATCGCGGCACGTCCGACCGATGCTCGCCCTGAGGCACTGAACCGCTCGGGAGGGTTGATGTTCCCGCCGCCGTCATTCTCCACGCTGTAAGGCTCCCAGTGCTCGGTACTGTTACTCGCGGCTCGTCGATGAGCCGCCGGATGCGCACGCGGCCGAGGGTAAATGGTGCCCCGCACATCACGCGACCCCGCTCACTATCGGCAACGCTCGAATCGACGTACGGGCACGTTCATGGCCTCCCCTGCCACCGGATGAGGTTGCTGCGGGCACGCAGCGTGCCGGGGATGGTCCGGACCGAGGACGTCTCGCCCTGAGTGGCATCGGCCGATCACGCAGCCAGGCGCACGGGTGCCGCTCGACGCCCGGCACCGAGAGCAGCGCGAGGTCGGGGAACGCGAACATGTCCCGGCCGTCGGGCGCGTCGGGGACCGCCTGCAGCACCGCCGCCGAACTCCGCTGCCGTTGCCGGGGCCACGGGACACGCTCGATCCGATACCCTCGCCTCGGTCAATCCCGGGAGGAATCACATGAAGCACCTGCGCGCGTTGCTTGCCGTCGCATTCGCGGTGGCCGGCACGGCGGCCTGCGGCACCGCGGAGCCGGATGCGGCGGGCACCGCCCCGCCGGCCGTGGCGAGCTCGGCGCCGCCCAGTCCGAAGGACACCCTGGTGAGCGCGGCCAAGGCGCTCGACGCCGCGTCCTTCAGCCTGCGCATCAGCCAGGACGGCATGGCCGGCACCGGCCGGTTCGACGGCCCGGCCAAGGCCATGGCGTTCGAGGTGAACACCAAGGTGCAGGGCCAGAAGGTCTCGTTCGGGTACCTCGTGATCGCCCCGAATGTGTGGTTCAAGGGCGACCTCGGCACGGCCGCGAACAAGTCGCTGGGCATCACCAAGGGCAAGTGGATGCTGATCGACCAGACGAAGGTCGAGAGCAAGGACGCGTTCCCGATCGACGACACCGGGAACCCGAGCCTTGCCCTGGCCCCGATGTTCGAGGCCGCCTCCGGCGTGGTGAAGACCGACGCCGGCCACTTCGAGGGCAAGCTCGACGTGAGCGTGGCGAACAAGCTGTTCTCGGCGGACGCCGAGGTGCTGCAGAAGATCGGCGACAAGGCCAAGAGCGTGCCGTTCACCGCCGCCGTCGACGAGCAGGGCAGGCTCAAGACCTTGAAGCTCGACGGCACCGGCATCGACCCGTCGATCAGCACCGAGGCCGAGTTCACCGACTTCGGCGCGATCCAGCCGATCACCAAGCCGGCCGGGGCCTATCCCGCGCCGGCCTCGGTCTACAAGATGCTCAACGGGTGATCTGCAGGCGCTGGTGCGCGCCGCCGATGACGACGGCCCCGCGCATCAGCGCCTCCGGCAACTGCCCGCACCCGCGGGCGCGCACGCCGCCGCGTCACGATGGTCGGGCCACGTACCCTGTCTTGGCGTCGGCCGAGAACCCACAGGCTCGGTAGAAGGCGTGGGTCGCAGGCTTGCGCGACCCGGTCATCAGCATCGCCTTGTAGCAGCCCGCATCCCATGCGGCTTGGAGGGTGCCGGCCATGACCTGCTTGCCCAGGCCCGTGCCACGCTGCGATTCCTCGACGACGACGTTCTCGATGACGGCGTAGGGCGACGCCGATCGGGTGATGTTGGGGATCACGTTGAGGTACGTCGTGGCCACGACGACCCCATCCAGTTCGAGGACGAAGAGATGCAACGCCGCAGAGCTCAGGATCTGGTGGAAGGCCGCCGCATCGGACCCGTCCGTCAGTACCGGGTCGTCGGGCTGCAGTTGCCGATAGAGGCGGATGATCTGCTCGAAGTCGCCCGGCCGGGCCGCACGGAACATGCCGGGAGCCTAACCATCGCACCGGGCGTCGCTCATCGTGCGTGGCGGGGCGCCAGGACCACACCCCCACAGCAATTGACGCCACTGCTCGAAGACGCGCTCAGAGCCCCGGCAGCGTCCTCTGGGCGTCGTACACCGGCCAGCCGTCATCGCCCCGGCGGACCCCCTCGGTGAGCCGGTGCGGCTGGTGGACGCCGACGTCCAGCAGATGCTCGACCACGGCCCCGCGCATCACGAGCGCATCGGCGATCAGCATGCGGTGGCAGTGCCACCACAGCGTCTCGGCGCAGAGCACGGCCGGCAGTTCGCCCGCGGCCGCGCCGATCAGCTCGTCGATCGCGGTGCGGAACGCCGGCGTGTCCATGTGGTCGGCATAGGCGGCGAAGGTCGCGTTGCGCAGCGCCGTGTGCCGCGAGCCCGGCCGCGCATGGCGCCGCCCGCCGAGGGTCTCACCCCGCCAGGTGTACCGCAGGCCAGCCCCGCGCACGGCGTCGGCGAGCGCCTCCCTGCCGTACTGCGGATGCCGCCGCGACCCGGGAAACCGCCGCACG
This sequence comes from Dactylosporangium sp. NPDC051485, assembly GCF_040682015.1. NCBI lineage: Bacteria > Bacillati > Actinomycetota > Actinomycetes > Micromonosporales > Micromonosporaceae > Dactylosporangium > Dactylosporangium sp. NPDC051485. The sequence continues at coordinate 74,445 of NZ_JBFAZW010000046.1, read as the reverse complement.
TCGACGAGCCGGTCCACCCCGGCCTCGGCCAGGATCGCGAGCAGCGCCTCGATCGGTCGCGCACCGTGCCCGATCGTGCCGACCCGCACCGCCCCGCCGTCCACCGCGGTCACCCTACCCGCCCGGCGTGCGGCGACACTTCCATCCCGGCCACGAGCGCAGGCCCGGCACGCTGCCCCCGCGCTGCCTGGATCGCCGTGGCGGACCCTCAGGCGTAGGCGCCCACGAAGGCCGGGGTCCGGACGACGGCGTGGCGAGCGACCGCCACGCGCGAGGCCGGTGGAGTACACATGGGCCCTCTTCCCGCGCCCGGAACCGTACGGCACCGCGGCGGCGATCGGTTAGATCCTTGACGGTTAGAACTCTAATCATTAGAGTTCTCATCATGAACGCATCGGAGCCCGCACTCACCGGTACCCTCGGCCTGGTCCGCTGGATCGGGTGGGCGCAGCGCAAGGCCGCCGAGGACTGGATCCGGGTGCGCGAGCTCAGCCATGAGCAGGCCTTCGTGCTCGGCTACCTGGTCCGCAGCCCCGGTGCGATCCAGCGCGACATCGCGCAGCTGACCCGCACGAGCGCGGCGAGCGTCTCCAGCCTCGTGCAGGGGCTCGAGCGCCGCGGCCTCGTCGAGCGCCGCACGGAGCGCGGCGACGAGCGCAGCAAACGCGTCTACGCGACGCCGGACGGCGCGGAGCTCGTCGCCGGGTTCGACACCGCGATGGCCGCCGCCGACGAGACGATCCTCGCCCCGCTGGACGAGGCCGAGCGGGCCGCCCTGCACGCCCTGCTCATGAAGGTCACCGCGGACCTGCCGCAACCCACCCGGTCCTAACCCGCGAAGCACACCACCTCGCCGCGCCGGCTTCAGCCGTCGCGCGGTCCGACCTGCCCGAAATGCCCGCGCGCCCGCTGTAGCCGGCGCGAGGTCCAGCGTGCCCGAAAACACCCGCCGCGCCGGCATCGGCCGCCGCGGCGCTCCAACCTGCCCGAAAGGGGGCACCATGAGCAGCAAGACCCTCGAATCGCCCGCGAAGGCCGACGCCGCCGGCACCAACCGCTGGTACCTCTCCGCTGCGCCGATCGCCCGCGCCCTCGTGCACCTCTGCGTGCCGATGGCCGCCGCGATGATCGTCGGCGCCGTGTACAACGTCATCAACGCCGGCTTCATCGGCTCGCTGCACGACACCGCGCTGCTCGCCGCGATCACGTTCGGCATGCCGCTGCTCGGCCTCGTCATGGCGGTCGGCGGGGTGTTCGGCGTCGGCGGCGGCGCGCTCATCTCCCGGCTGCTCGGCGCGGCGGAGCGCGACCCCGCGCGGGCCGGGGAGATCAAGCGCGTCTCGTCGTTCGCCGTCTGGGGCTCGGTGCTCGCCGGGGTCGTGTTCGGCGGCGCCGGGCTGCTCCTGCTGCACCCGCTCGTGGCGCTGCTCGGGGCGAACGCCGCCGCCGTGCCCGCGACGAGGTCCTACGTCGCCGTCATGCTCGCCTTCGTACCCGTGCTCGCCGCGGCCATCTGCCTCGAGCAGCTCGTGCGGGCGGAGGGCGCCGCGCGCCAGGCGATGATCGGGCTCATCGCGTCCACGGTCGCGAACCTCGGGTTCGACGTCCTGTTCATCCTCGTCCTGCACTGGGGCGTCGCCGGCGCGGCGCTCGGGACCGGCCTCGCGAACCTCGTCACCGTTGCCTACCTCGCCTTCTGGCTGCAGCGGCACAGCGAGCACGTGAGCCTCGCGCCGCGCTGGTTCACGCTGTCGCCCGCCGTGCTCAAGCCCGTCTTCGGCGTCGGCTCCGGCGAGCTGCTCCAGTCCGCCTTCCTGATCGTCACCACCCTGGTTCTCAACAACCTCGCGGCCGGCTACGGCGACGGCCCGCTCGCGGCCATGGGCGTGGCGGTCCGCATCGCGCAGGTGCCGGAGTTCCTGGTCATGGGCGTCACGATCGGCGTGCTGCCGCTCCTGGCGTACGCCTACGGCAAGGGCGACCGCGGCCGTCTCACCGCGGCCCTGCGCGGCTCCGCGACCACGGTCGGCGGCATCGTCCTGATCTTCTCCGCGGCGGTGTTCCTCCTGCGCGACCAGGTGCTCTCCGCGTTCCTGGCGGACCGCTCGGTCCTCGGCGTCGCCGTCACGATCCTCGTGGCCCAGCTCGTGGCGATGATCGTGAACGGCTTCACGGGCCTGATCACGTCACTGTTCCAGGCGACGGGGCGGTCGGTGCCGGCGATGGTGATGTCGACGGCGCAGGGCGTCCTGTTCATCCCGATCGTGATCCTCGGCAAGCTCTGGTTCGGGCTGGCCGGCATCATGTGGGCGCTGACCGTCACCGAGTGCACCGTGCTGCTCGTCGGCGTCGCGATGTGGCTCGCGTCCCGCCGCGCGATCGAGCGCGGCCTCGCCGAGGGCAGCCCGCAGCGCGCCGAAGCGATGCTCGAGCAGGAATGACCGCCGGGTGCGCTCAGGCCGGGGCTTCCTTGAGCGCGCCGTGCAGGAACACGTCGACGAGGTCGGCGGAGTCGAGGTCGGGGCCGAGGAACCGGCCGCGGCTGAACATGAAGCCCAGGAACACGTCCGTGGCCGTGGCGACCGGCAGCCGCAGCCGGTCCGCCTCGGGCTCGAAGAGCTCGGCGACGGCCGCCTTCGTCGCCTCCTGCGAGGCGTTGCGGTCCAGGCCGGCGGCGCGGGCCTCGTCCGGGTCCGGCCGGCGGCGCTGGTGGCCGGACGCGTGCAGGGCGCCGATCACCGAGCCGATCCGGCCGAGGTGGGCGCGCAGCGCCTCGGCGGCCTCGACCAGCCGGTCGGGCAGGGGCTGGTCGAGCGAGATCGAGCCGAGTTCGCGCAGCACGTGCGCCGGGTCGAGGGCGCGCATGACGACGGCCTTGATGAGCTCGTCCTTGTCGGCGAAGACACGGAAGACCGTGGCCTCGCCGATGCCGGCGGCCCGGGCGATCTGGGCCGTGGTGACCGCGGCGCCGTGCTCGGCGACCAGCGGAAGCGCAGTCTGCAGGATCATGTCGCGGCGCTGCTCGGGATCCATGCCCGGGGCGCGGCGGCGGGGTTCCGTCACGCCGCCGACGCTACGGAGTGAGTCCTCACTCCGTCAAGCGATATCGATCGGGGTGCTACGCCTTCGGCGCCTCGAAGACCAGCATCGCGTCGGCCGGCGGGGGGCCGTAGATCGAGACCACCGTCTCCTCGTCGAAGCGGGACTCGTCGGCGACGTTGACGAAGTCGCGGATCGCGGTGCCGGTGCAGTACGTGTCGGCCAGCGGGGCGCCGTGCCGGGCCAGCACGTCCGGCACGTGCACGGTCCGGAAGTCGATGCTGTAGCGGGCCAGGCCCGAGGTGTTCGGGGTCGAGCGGTGCAGGTGGGCGCCGGAGAACATCAGCACCTGGCCCGGGGCGGGCAGCGCGATGAGCTCGTTCGGCGGGTTGTGCGCGTACGCCCCCGGGCGCACCTGGGCCTCGGTCTTCACCGACTCGGCGGTGGTGAGCCGGCCGACGTTGTTGCGGTAGTAGTCGAAGTCGCCGGAGTTGTTGTCCACCGGGGCGTTGAAGCGGTCCAGGTCGAAGGACATCGCGTTGGTCTCGCGCACCGGGAACACCGGCAGCCACCAGTTCAGCTGCTGGTTCGGGGCGGAGTACCACACGTCGCGGTGCCACGGGAACGCGAAGGCGACCCCGGTCGTCAGGTGGCCGACCGGGAACGAGGTGCGCGGCTTCGGCACGTCGAAGTGCGTCTCGGACGCCTTGAAGCCGATCTCCTCGATGATGCTGCGCACGAGGACCTTGGACCGGTCGCTGTGGATGAAGCGCGGCTTCCACGGGCCGAGCAGCCGGGCCATCTCCTCGGGCTCGATGAACTCGTGGGCGTGCTCCGGGTCGTGCGGCGCGAACAGCTCGGTGAGCTGCTCCCGGGCGTACTCGACCAGCTCGGCCACCGAGGGCAGCTGCGTCATCACGAGCAGGTGGCCGTCGTAGAGCTTCTGCCGGATCTCCTCCGCCGAAGCCGGCGGATCCACGTAGACAGCCATGCGGTACCTCCCAGGATGACGACGACGCAGAGCCTAGGGACTCGGTCCAGGTCCCGGTAGCCCGGCACTGTCGGTTACCCGTCGATCGGCCCGGATTCCGGCTGTACGGTCACCCCTCGCACTGGCCCGAACGGGCACCCCCGCCCTCCGGCGAACGCCCGGGACAGCCGGCTCGCCGCGGCCGGGCACGTCCGACTCAGCCGTGCTTCACGGCGTACATCGCCGCGTCGGCCTCGCGCAGCAGCTCCTCGGCCCGGTCCGGCGAGCCGCGGGCGACGCCGATGCTGGCCCGGATCGGCATGAGCGTCGCCTCGATCGGCACCGGCTCGGCGAAGGCCGCCTGCACGGAGCGCACCGCGTCCGCCGCCTCGGCCGCACCGGCCCCTGGCAGCAGCACGGCGAACTCGTCGCCGCCGAGGCGGGCCGCCGTGTCCACGGGCCGCAGGCAGCCGCGCAGCCGGGCGGCGACCGCCCGCAGGAGCGCGTCGCCGGCGTGGTGGCCGTGCGTGTCGTTGACCGCCTTGAACCCGTCGAGGTCGATGATGAGGATCGCCGCCGTGGCGCCCGCCGCGGCCAGCCGCTCGGCGAACAGCGCCCGGTTGGCCAGGCCCGTCAGCGCGTCGTGCGTCGCCTCGTGCCGCAGCCGCTCCTGGAAGGCGACCACTTCGGTGATGTCGTGGGCGTTGTAGACCACGCCGCGGATGCCCGGCACGTGGGCGAGGTTCGTGGCCACCGCGGACAGCCAGCGCACCGTGCCGTCGGCGTGGCGCACCCGCAGCCGCAGCGTGGTACTGGTCCCGGGCTGCCGCAGCACGCTGGCCATCCGCGCCCGCAGCCCGTCGCGCTCCCCGGGCAGGGCCAGCGCCACGACCGGCCGGCCGACGACCGCGGCGACCGGCACGCCGAGCGCCCGCTCGACCGCCGGGCTGGCGTAGGCGACCACGTGGTCCGGCCCGGCGATGACGGTGACGTCGGAGGAGTGCTGGACCAGCGCCCGGAACCGCTCCTCCTGCTCCGCGAGGGCCCGCAGGCTGCGGTCCACCTCGCCGAGCAGCCGGGCGTTGTCGGTGAACGCGATGAGCTGCCGGGACAGTACGATGGCGGTGGCCAGCACGACGCCGGCCACCACGCCCCACTCGCGGGCCCCCAGCCGGCCCCCGGACAGCGCCACGACCAGCAGCGCGACGGCGGCGGCCACGCCGGCGTACGGGATGAGGCTGAACGGCCGCGCCCGGCGCCGGGCCAGGATGTCGGGGTCGGCCCGCAGCCCCACCTCGTTGATCCGCGGCACCGCGGCCAGCAGCACGCACGGGACCAGCCGCGAGAGCATCGCGACCTCGGGCCGGGTCACCTGCACCAGCTCGGGGGTCAGCCCGGTGCTGAGCCCGACGAGCACCCCGGCCGCGCCGGCGCTCCACCCGGCGATCGGGGTGAACGGCATGTTCCGCCCGAGGATCAGCTTGACCAGTCCGAACGCCCCGGCCAGGCTCGCCCCGGCGGAGGCCAGCGGCAGCAGCATCGTGGCCAGGTTCTGGTGCGTGTCGATGGCGGGGGAGAGGTACCACACGAACACCGCGGTGGCGACGAGCACCGTGCCGGCGTCCAGCACGAACCGCAGCCGCTCCCGCCCGGCCGTGCGGGTCGGGTGCAGCAGCATGGCCAGCAGGCAGACCAGCGAACCCAGCGTCACCAGCGCCGACTGCAGCGCCGAGCCCTGCACCATGCCCGCGACCGGGCTGGCGAACGTCTGCGCGCCCTGCACCGCGTCGGCCACCGTGAACAGCACCGCGCCGACGGCGACGAGCCGCCAGAACCGCCGGGTCGAGCCGGACACCCCGGGCAGCGCGCTCATCCGGGCCGACATCACCGCGAACACGACGTCGAGGAGCACCTGGATCGGCCAGAACAGCGCGAGCTTGGCGGTCCCGCCCGGGCCGGGCATGAGGTACCAGACCGCGCACGCGGCGGCCAGGACGAGCAGCGCGCGCAGCACCGGGTCACGCATCAGCACGCTGGTGGCGGCTCGGGCTGTGCTCACGGCACTCCTTGGGGCTGGTGACGTTGTTATCGACCGTCCGGCCGGGTACCTGAGACCTGACAAAATTTGGTATGCCTATCACATGACGGGGACATCATGGGACGAACTTCCGGGCCTGCACGCGGTCGTGGTCGTCCGCGATGGCGCGCTGATCCGGGAGCACTACGGCTCGGGCGAGGACCGCTCGTGGGCCGACGCGCTGGGCCACGTGCGGTTCGGCCCCGACACGCGGCACGACATCCGCTCGGTCACCAAGAGCGTCACGGCGCTGCTGTACGGCATCGCGCTGGCCGACGGCCGGGTGCCCGACCCCGCCGAGCCGCTGCTGCGGTACTTCCCGCAGTACCCGGACCTGGCCGCCGACCCGGCCCGGGCCGCGCTGACCGTCGGCGACGCGCTGACCATGTCGCTGGGCCTGCAGTGGCGGGAGGACCTGCCGTACGACAGCCCGGCCAACGCCGAGATCGCCATGGAGCTCGCCGAGGACCGCTACCGCTACGTGCTGGAGCGCCCGATCGAGCGCCCGCCGGGCATCCACTGGGCCTACTGCGGCGGCGCCACCGCCCTGCTCGGCAAGCTCATCGCCGACGGCACCGGCCGCACCCTGCCGGACTTCGCCCGCGGGGCGCTCTTCGACCCGCTCGGCATCGCCGCCTTCGACTGGCTGACCGGCGCCGACGGCGTCGCCTCGGCCGCCTCCGGCCTGCGCCTGACCCCGCGCGACCTGGCCCGCGTCGGCGAGGTGGTGCTGGCCCGCGGCGCGTCGATCGTCCCGGACCAGTGGATCGACGCGATGCTGCGGCCGCGCCTGAAGACCGACTGGGGCGCCGGTTACGGCTACCAGTGGTACATCGAGCACGTCGCCGGCCACGACGTCTACGCCGGCGCGGGCAACGGCGGCCAGCGCCTCTACGTCGTCCCCGCCCGCTCCCTGGTCGTCGCCGTCACCGCCGGCAACTACGACGACCCGGAGCAGTGGCGCACCCCCCTGCTCGTCCTGGAGTCCATTCTGGACGGTTAGCGGGGGTGGGCGGCGAAGACCTCGTGCAGGATGTCGACGTACACGCCGTGCCCGCTCGGGCTCGGCCAGTCCGTTGTGGACTCCACCGCCGTGCCCTCGCCCCACTCGTTGTAGGTGGTGACGAGCTGGAACGAGGCCTTCGAGGTGGCCACGGTGGTGGCGTCGCGGCGGAACCGGTCCGGGTCGCGGGCCAGCAGCGGCGTGCCGGTGTCGTTCTTCCAGAAGCCCGGCGAGCAGACCGCCGAGTACCCGGCCTGCACGTCCAGTCCGCCGCCCGGCGCGTACTGGTGCCAGCCGTCGGGCTGGTTGCGGCAGCCGCGATACCCGCCGAACACCTTCAGCACCACGTAGAACCCGGCGGTGTTGGCCGCCTTCCAGCGGTCGACCATCGCGCAGCCGTCGGTCCCGTCGCCGTAGGCGAAGATCACCGGCTTTCCGTTGACGTGCAGAAAGGCCGGGCTCGACGTGTACTTCGTGAGGTACGCGAGATCGGCGGCGAGCGCCGCCGAGGCGGGGTCGCCGAAGCCCTCGAGCTCGTAGTAGACCGTCCACGCGAAGTGCAGCCGCTCGGCCTCCTTCAGCAGCACCGCGAACCGCTTGTCCTCACGCTTGCCGGCGCCCCACCACGAGGCGATCCCGGCCTGCAGGCCCGCGTACTGCATGTCGGCGATCTGGCGGTCCACGACCTTCGGGTCGTCGCCGTTGTACTTCCCGGCGCTCGGCGTGTACTGGCTGCCGTTGTTCGCGAAGTTCTCCGGATACCACGGGTAGTAGAACGTCGCCCGCAGCGGCAGCGACGTATTGCTCACGACCTTGGCGCTCGAGGGCGCGGCACCGAGCCCGGCGCGGGCCGCCACCGGCTCGGCGGACGCATCCGGCGCGCCGGCAAGTCCCGGCTCGCCGGTGGGACTGGGCGCGGCCGCGGGCGGCGCCGGTGCCGGGGCCGGTGTCGACGTGCAGGCGGCGAGCAGGAGGGCGGCGGCGAGCGTCGTGAGGGCCCGGCGGATACGCGTCACGCGCGCGAGGCTATTCGGTCCGGTCCGGCGTACCAATGATGGTTGGCTTAAGGCCCGCTGAAATCGGGCTTTGGCCGCTCCATCCAGCTCGTCAGCTCGGTCAGGAAAGACAGTGCACCCACACGACGAGCTGGGAGGACCAGGCGCCCTCTCCACGGACGTCGAGCACGCCCAGTTCGACGCGCTGGCCGTACTTGTCGGCAGCCAGGCACGCGGGACGGTCGCCCCCGTGCCCCCCGCCCGCCGCGTCGGTCCATGGAACGTGCGCCACCACCGGGACGCTCTCGCCCTCACCGGGCGTCGCGTAGTTGTGGCCGTCGAACCTGAATGCGATCGCCGCTACATCCGCCTCGCCGGAGTTGGCCGCGACCCCGCTCAGCGTCCCCTGCACGATGACCGGCACTCCCCGGCTGCTCGTCATGGAGTAGGTAACCCCCGCGCCGATGAGGGCACCCAACACGAGTGCGATCAGGGGGACCAGAGCGCGCTTGCGCCCAACCGTTTGCAGGGGCGCCGCATCGACCATGGCCTCAGCATAATCTGCTTTGATGGCGCTCTGATTTTTCAGCATGAGGCGCAGGTCGTTGGTGGGGCTACTGACGACAGGCGATGGTGATGCCGCCTACCGCTCGACGAGGTGCACCGCAACGCCGAACCCGTCGCGGCGCGTGAGCAGGCCACCGATGGCGTCGCGCTCGGACTTCGATTCGTACGTCACCTGGATCAGCGCGCGGTCCTGCCCCTTGGGGCACGGCGAGCCCACCCCCACGGAGATGCCGGCGCCCAGTGCCTCGATGTCGTGGGCGAGGGCCTGGTTGCGGGCCAGCGCCGCGTTGGCCTCGGCCGCGGTCGGCAGCTGCGCGCAGGGCGGGTGCGTGTCGCCCGGCATCGGGAACCCGCCGCCGAGGACCGCAGCCGCGCCCGTACCGATGACGGCCACCACGACGGCACCGATCGCGATCTTGGAAGTCAGCCTCATCGGGAGTGCTCCGCTCTGGTGGGGTTGCTGATTCGTCCGCTGCCGATCTCGTGCCGGACGCCGCATGCCTCGATCATGTCGACGTCGTGCGTGGACACGATGACCGTGCAGCCGTTCGCGGCGAACTCCGTGAACAGGTCGATGACCTTCATCCGGTTGGCGGCGTCGAGCGACGCGGTGGGCTCGTCGACGAAGACGACCGCGGCTCGCTTGTAGATGGCCCGGGCCAGGGCGAGCCGCTGCTGCTCACCGCCGCTGAGGTGGCTGGCCGCCTCGTCCTGCCGTCCCGCCAGCCCGGTCTGTTCGAGCGCCTGGGCCAGCCGATTCCTGTCACCGGCGGCCCGCCGGCCCAGTGGGCTCGACCGCATGGTGACGTTGAAGGCGACCGACTCGTCGTTCATGATGCCGTAGTCCTGCAGTACGAACGCCGCGTGGTCGCGCCAGAACCGGCGCCGCGCCGCCGAGCCGTACTTCGTGACGTCCTTCCCGTCGATCAGGATGCGGCCGCGATCGACCGGGAGCAGCAGCCCGAGACAGTGCAGCAACGTGGTCTTCCCAGACCCGCTCGGGCCGACCAGGGCGGTCATCGTGCCGGGCTCGCAGTGAACGAACTCGCCGTCGAGCACCGGCCGCCCGCCGATCGCCACGGCGACGCCCTCGGCCTCCATCAGCATCTGGGACTCCCATCAGATCCGGCGCCGGCTCACACCGGCGAAACACCAGTTCGCGGTGCACAGATGACTCAGCGGTACCACGAGAACCCCGAATACCGCGGCGACCAGCAGGACGCCTGTCGCGTCGGGTCGCTGCAGCAGCGCGACGAGGGTCACGAGCACCGCGCCGGCCAGCAGGTCCCTGCTCACCCGACGCTGCAGGATCTGCGGCCAGGACCGGCCGGACAGCCGCAGCGGGAAGTCGCGCTTCGCCTGCAGCAGGGCGGTGATCAGCGCGCTGATCGCCGCCGCGACCGTGAAGGCGACGACCAGCGCGGCCAGCGCGAGGTTCATCAGCCAGACGACGTAGGCCATGAACTGCGCGCGCAGCAGCCCTTCCTCCGCGACGTAGACGACGCTCAGCCCGCTGGCGGACAGGCCGTGGCGTTCGAGCAACGCCTCCGTGGCCGCCACACCGGTGAACACCAGGTTCCTGGTCGAGACCATCGACGTCAGGTTCCGATCGTTGATCGTCAGGTGCAGCGAGGGCACGACGGCGACGAGGACGTCGCCGAGGAAGCGGAGGCTCCCGCCGTTGCCCCCTTCACCGACCGGCAGCCGGAATCCGCCGACCGGCTGCCGGTAGGCGAATCCCGGAAAGATCTCCTCGCCGGGGCGGCCCTGGTGCCGTGCGAGCAGCGCGAACGTCTCGCCGAACTCCCGGTTGACCAGAGCCTTGACGCGGTCGTACGGCACCGGCGCGAGCGCGTTCGCGGGAGCCCCCGCCGTCATCAGGTCGAGCCAGCGCTGGTTCACGAAGGTCACCGCCGAGTAGTCGCCGAGGTCGCCCTGCCAGACGTCCCGCGAGAAGGTGTACGAGTACGCGACCGCACCGACCGACTCGGCGTCCTCGACCAAGTCGCCGATCCGGGGCTCGACACCGGTCATCTCCGCGTCGCTCATCCCGAACTGGACGGCGACCTGGTCCGCGAGGTTCTCCCACTGCGCCGTCTCGGCCGCGGTGGCCGCCGAGCTTCGATACGCCGACCAGGCCGGCCCGGCCGTGGCCACCACCAGCAGGAACGTCAGCGCCTGGAGGACCGCGGCCGCCGAACGCAGGCTCTTCACCGCGGGCTGCCGGGTGGCGAGCATGGCGGCGCTCGGCCACGCGGACGCCGACATGGCGAGGGCGACGAGCAGCGACACCGCGATGACCCCGAACTCCAGGCCGGACAGCGCCTTGAGGAGGGGGCCGACGAACAGCCGGCCGTGGGACACCCAGACGTAGGCGGCGGCCGCGAGCGTCACGGCGCCCGCCGGGAGCAGCAGCGCGCCGGCGAACCCGCCCAGGTCCTGCGCCTGGATCCGCAGCGCCGGGCAGCCGCCGAGCACCCGCAGCGCGCGGCTGCGCGCCTTCATCGACAGCCAGAACAGGGCGAGCGCCGCGATGAGGGCGAACGCGGCCAGTACCGCCGTGCCGAAGCCGCCCTCCCGCATGGTGAACCGGAGGCTGTCGATGACGGACGCATCGGTGCGGGTCACGCGGACGCCCGCGCCGCTGAGCCGGGTCTCGAGCTCGCCGAGCCGGGCGCCGTCGCCGGTCACGAGGTAGGACCCGTCGGGCGGCGAGTTGGCCAGCCGGTCCCGGCCGACGACCTTTCCCGCGCTGGCGCCGCTGAACCAGGGGAACGTCGCGGGCAGGCCGGTGTCGTTGAGGGCGACGAACACCCGCTCGTGGCCACCGCCGGCCAGGTCGGGGGCGATCTTCACCAGGCCCAGGTGCCACTCGGCATCCGCCTGCGTCAGCATCGCGAACGCCGCTTGGTCGCTGAGCCGCGACCCGCCGAAGTCCAGGCCCAGTCGGCTCTGCGCGCCGATCGCCTGCGGAAAGTCCCGGTCATGCAGGTCGGTGACGATCGCCGCCACCAGCACCAGGAGGGCGAACAGCGCCCCGGCGACCACCATTACCACACGCCTGTACAACGACCCTCCCTGGCGACTGCCGGACACCGGCGGGAGGTGGGTGCCGCCCGCCGTACTCCAAGCAACCACGCGGATCGCGGCGAGACATCGGGCCGGAGTCGGCACCCGGGGGCCGGAGTCGGCCCTGGGTCCGTCAGACCGTGGTCCGATGCGGCGGCCGGCAGAACCGGTAGGCTCGGCGCATGATCGAGAGCCGGCGTCGCTCCCGTTCATCATGGTTGTGGCTGGTGCCCGCCGGTGCGCTGCTCGTCGTGGTGACCGCGGTCTTCGCGTTCGGGTTGACCTGGCCCTTCATCACCATCCTGTTGCTCGGCTCCGGGGCGCTCTCGGTCTGGGCGATCGTCCGGCTGCGGGTCGAGCGGGTCGAGCACGAGGTGGCGATGGCCCGCCGGGACGCCGCGGAGGCCGTGCTCGCCGAGCGGCTGCGCATCGCCCGCGACCTGCACGACCTCGTGTCCCACGGCCTCGGCATGATCACCGTGCGGGCGGCGGGCGCCGCGCACCTGCACGCCCGCAAGCCGGACGAGGGGGCCCTCCTGGCCGCCATCGAGGACGTGGAGGCCATCAGCCGAACGGCGACGGTCGAGCTGCGGCGCATGCTGGACGCGCTGCGGGAGGCCGGCGACGAACCGGCCCGCCACCCTGCGGACACCTTGGCGGCCCTGCCGGAGATCATCGACGGTGCCCGCCGGGCCGGGCTGGCCGTCGAGTTGCACCACGAGGAGCTCGGGCCGGTGTCCCAGGGCACCCAGGTGGCGATCTGCCGCATCGTCCGCGAAGGGCTGGCCAACAGCGTACGGTACGCCGGGTCGACCAACGTCGACGTCCGCCTGGCGCGGACCCGGGCCGCCGTCAGCGTGGTCATCAACGACGATGGGCCCAGCCGCGGCTGGGTCGTCCGGCCCGGCGCCGGGCACGGCCTCATCGGGCTGCGGGAACGGGTGGCCAGCCTGGGCGGGACCCTGACGGCGGGGCCGCGGGCGGAGGAACACGAAGGCCGGGCGGGGTTCTGCCTCGAGGTCACGATCCCGGAGGGAGCGGCGTGACCAGCGCCGACCGGCCCGTGCGGGTCGTCCTCGCCGACGACGAGCCGCTGCTCCGGCGCAGCCTGGCGATGATCATCGATGCCGAGCCGGGTCTCGCCGTGGTGGGGGAGGCCGGCGACGGGGCCGAGGCGGTGACCGCCGCCCGGACCACCGCGCCCGACGTGGTACTCATGGACGTCCGCATGCCGCGGGTCGACGGCATCGAGGCGACCCGGACCATCTGCCGGCTGCCAGAGCTCGCGCACACCCGGGTGCTGGTCCTGAGCATGTTCGACCTCGACGAGTACGTCTTCCACGCGCTGCGCGCCGGGGCCAGCGGCTTCCTGCTCAAGGACAGCCGTCCCGACGACCTGCTCGACGCCATCCGGCGCACGCACGGCGGCGAGTGGCTCTTCGCCCCGTCGATCCTGGCCCGCCTCGTCGAGCACTTCGTCCACAAGCGACACACCGCCGACGGCGGTTCCGCCGGGCCCTCCCGGCTCGACGGCCTCACCGCCCGGGAGGTCGAGGTGCTCGGCCTCATCGGGCAAGGGCTGTCGAACGACGAGATTGCGGAACACCTCACCATCGCCGTCAAGACCGTCAAGACCCACGTCTCGCACCTGCTGAGCAAGCTTGCGGCTCGCGACCGGGTGCAGCTGGTGATCGCCGCGTACGACGCCGGCCTGGTGAACCCCGCGGCGGCCCCTACGCGTCACCGGCGACCGTAGCGGCCGTGGCCGGTCCAGCGCCGCCCGCCCCGTGACGCACCGTCCACGACGCGCGCGGGAGGCGGGCGGATGGACCGCCACGCCGCCTCCCGCCGGCTCGGGCAACTTGCTGCCGCTGGGGTGCGACATGCCGCGGATGGCCGCGCATGCTCGACGCTGGTGTCAGGGCTGCGCGGGTACCATCCAGGACGTGGCTTCGCGGGCGGTGCGTTTTCGCGATCCGACGTCGGCGTATTCGCTGTACGCGTTGGCCGTGCACCCGATCGACGTGGTCTGTCCGCGGTGCGCTGCCCGGGCCCGCGTGGTCGGGGAACCGGGCGACGATCGGCCGTCGACGACTCGGGCGCGGCGGTTGGTGTGTTCCGCGTGCGGGCACACGGCGACGTGGTCGTCGAGGAGTGGATCGTCGTGGTGGGGTGCGGCCGTCGACCCGTTCTTCCGGCAGCCGCTGGTGCTGACGACGGTGGTGCGTGGGCACGTGTTGTGGGCGTACAACCGTGCGCATCTGGTCTTGCTGGCGCAGTTCGTGGCGGCCGGGCTGCGCGAGCGCGGCCCGCACGAGGGCTGCTCGATGTCGCTGATCGAGATGTTGCCGGCGTGGATGAAGTCGGCTCGCAACCGCGACGGCGTCCTGGCGGCGGTGGCTCGTCTCGCGGCCCGGCTCGACGATCCGGGCAAGGCCGCCCTTCGCCTGCGGGGCCCGGCGAAGACCGCCGATCTGCGTCGTCGCGGCGCCCACGAGCACCGGCGGGCGGCTTGGTCTACCGCTTCGCGCCCGTGAGGCGAGGACTGCAACCCAGGGCGGAGGCGGGCTCTAACCCGGGGCCGATGTGATCAGGGTCGATGACGGCGCAGCCTGAGGGGCATGCGGGTCATATGGAATCTCATCATCAACGTGGCGGCGCCGGTCGGCATCTTCTACGGGCTGCGGGCGGCCGGGGTCGGGCAGTGGTGGGCGCTGACGCTCGGCGCCGTGCCGCCCGCCGTGGCGGCCGTCTGGGGGCTGGCGCGCAAGCGGCGGGTGGACGCGCTCGGGGCGTTCACGCTCGTCGTGCTGCTGCTCAGTATCGGGGTGTCGTTCGTGACCGGCAGCCCCCGATTCCTGCTGGCCAAGGATGGCTGGCTCACCGCGGCCGGTGGGGTGTGGATCCTGGCGACGCTGGCGCGCACGCCCTTCTACCTGCAGGCGATCCGGGCGCTGACGGCCGGGACGATCCGGGAGCGGGCCGACGCGGCGTGGCGGGACTCGGCGCGGTTCCGGCACACGATGCGGGTGGCCACGGCGATCTGGGGCGTGGGGCTGGTGCTCGACGCGATCGTGCGGGTGGCGCTCGCCTACACGCTGCCGGTGGACCGGGTGCCGCTCGTCAGCGGGCTGCAGTACGTGGTCGTGTTCCTCGGCCTCGAACTCGGCAGCCAGATCTACGTGCGGCGCACCGGGAAGGACGCATTCAGGGAGGAGACAGCATGACACGGGTCGTACTGGTGACGGGCGGGGCGAGCGGCATCGGCGCGGCGGTCGTGCGGCGGTTTGCGCGCGGGGGTGCGGCGGTGGTCGTCGCCGACGTGGACGAGGCGCGCGGGGCGGCGGTGGCGGCCGAGGTCGGCGGCGTGTTCGTCCTCGCCGACGTGCGCCGCGAGGAGGACAACCTCGCCGCGGTGGCGGCCGCCGAGGCGCTCGGGCGGCTGGAGGTGGTGCACCTCAACGCCGGCACCGGGGGCTCGCCGCTGACCGCGGACGACTTCGACGCCGACGGGTACCGGCGGGCCGTCGCCGTGAACCTCGACGGGGCCGTGTTCGGGCTGCGGGCCGCGCTGCCGGCGCTGGTGGCGGGCGGCGGCGGGGTCGTGGTGGTGACCTCCAGCATGGCCGGGGTCGCGCCGGCGCCGTTCGATCCGGTGTACAGCGCGACGAAACACGCCCTGATCGGGCTGGTCCGCTCGGTGGCCCTCGCGATGGCCGACTCCGGGGTCACGGTCGACGCGGTCTGCCCGGGCCTCGTCGACACGCCGCTGCTGGACGGGGTCCGGGCGCACGCCGAGCAGGCGGGGCTCGCCGTCGCGGACCCGGACCTCGTCGCCGAGGCGGTCGAGACCCTGGCCCGCGGGCCAGGCTCCGGCCGCGCGTGGGTGGTGCAGGCCGGAAAGCCGTTCACGCCGGTGGACTTTCCCGCGGTGGAACTGAGCCGGGCGTGAGCGGCTGGGCCCGGACGAGGACGAGCGCCCGGGCCCGGCGCCGGCTCACCGCGGATGGCGCGCGCCGCGCGAGGCGGCGTGCACGCCCGCCTGGTTGGCGGGGAGGCCGTCCAGCAGGGCCTCGAGCCGCTTCACCATCGGGTCGTCCGCGTCGGCGTCGTAGTCGTCCGGTCGGGTCCCGTCGCGGCCGGGGCGCACCCGCAGCAGCCGCAGGACCAGCGTGCCGAACACGGCGACGAGCAGGTTGAGCACGAGGGCGACGATGCCGGCGTACACCGGAAATCCCTCGATCGTCGTCATCGATCCGCCGAAGTGGGCCTTCACGACCGTGCCGCCCGCGCCGAGCCGCGGGATGTCGTAGAGCAGCGCGACCCCGGCTCCCAGCCCGGCGGCGAGGCCGGCGATGAGGGCCAGGCGGTGGAACCAGTTCGTCACCAGGCCGATGAACCCGGCGGGAATGGTCTGCAGGATGATGACGCCGCCGATCAGCTGCAGGTCGACCGAGAACGCCGGGTCGAGCAGCAGGATGCAGCCGACCGCGCCGAGCTTCACCACCAGCGACGTCCACCGGCTGACCCGGGCCTCCTCGGCGGGGGTGGCCGCCGGGCGCAGGTAGGCGCGGTAGATCGAGCGGGTGAACGCGTTGGCCGCCGCGATCGACATCACCGCGGCCGGGATGAGCGCGGCGATGCCGAACGCGGCCAGGGCGATCCCGGCCGACCAGGGCGGGAACAGGCCGTGGAACAGCTGCGGCATGACGGTGTTGAGGTCACGGCCGACCGGGGTGACGCCCTGGGCCAGGGCGAAGAACCCGAGCATCGCCATGAGGCCGAGCACCGCACAGTAGATGGGCAGCGCGGCCGCGTTGCGCTGGACCGTGGCCCGGTCCTTGGCGGCGAGCATGGTGGTCAGCGCGTGCGGGTAGGCGAAGATGGACAGCGCCGAGCCGACCACCAGCGAGAGGTAGGCGGCCTGCCCGGACGAGCCGCCCAGGAGCAGCCCGTCGGCCGGCGACGGGGTGGCGGCGAAGTGCTCGCCGGCCTTGCGGAAGGTGCCGGCCCAGCCGCCCGACATGGCCACCACCAGCAGCGCGGCCACGACCACCCAGCCCAGCAGGACGTCCTTGGCGATGGACAGCAGCGCGGGCGCGCGCAGGCCGGAGCGGAAGGTGGACAGCGAGACCACGGCGACGGCGCCCAGCAGCGGCCACTCGCCCGGCATGCCGACCTCCAGCAGCACCGCCCGCAGCGAGCTGAGCTGCACGGCGATGTACGGCATGGTGGCCACGATCCCGGTGACCGCCACGAGCGCGCCCAGCCCGCGCGAGCCGAACCGGGCCGCGGTGAACTCGCTCGGCGTCACGTACCCGTGCCGGTGCGCGACCGACCAGGCCCGCGTCGTGAAGATGAACGACAGCGGCGCCGTGATGGTCGCGAACGGTACGGCGAAGAAGCCCATCGCCCCGACCCCGTACGTGAGCGCGGGCACGGCGACGAAGGTGTAGGCGCTGTACATGCTCCCGCCGAGCAGGAACCAGGTGGTCCAGTTGCCGAACGCGCGGCCGCCGACCCCCCACTCCTCGAGGCTGTGGATGTCCTGCGGCCGGCGCCAGCGCGCGGCGCCGATGCCGAGCAGCAGCATGGCACCCATCAGGGCGGTGAAGACCGCGGTCTCGGTCACCGCCCGGGGTCCCGGTTCGCCAGGTGGACGCCCGTGATGATGACGATGGCCAGGGTGATGCAGGCCATCTGGTACCAGTAGAAGAACGGGATGCCCCAGACCATCGGGTCGGCCCGGTCGTACAGGGGCGTGAGCATCGGGGCGACCGTCGGCATGGCCAGCAGCCAGTAGCCGGAGCGGGCGCGAGGCGCGCGCGGTGCCATCGGATCCTCCTCCTTGCGCAGGGCGGACCGATCGGGCACGGCGGGGCCCGGGGTGTGATCGGCTCGCCAGGGGAAGTGCGGTGTGGATCGGGGTGACCGCGATGATACTGGCGAGTAACGTTACGGAGGGTCTCGATTTGGTCTCAGCGCGTCCGGTTCTGCCGCCCGGTGCGGCTCACCCGGCCTCAGCACCGCCGGCGCAGCCAGCGCGAGGACCGCGGCCATCCGGTGGGGCTCACCCGGCCTCAGCGCCGCCGGCGCAGCCAGAACCAGGCGAGGATCGCGGCCATGGCGAGGGCCTCGGCGACGGCGGTCGCGGCGGCCGCCCCGAGCGGGCCGAAGCGCGGGACGCCGATGGCGACGGTGACCGTGAGGATCCCGGCCAGCACCGCGATGGCCTTGGTCGCGCGGCCGTACCGCCCGTCGCCGATCCACGTGCACAGCAGCCCCCGGGTGACCGCCATGAACGGCAGGGCCAGCATGAACAGCGTCAGCCAGCCGGCCGCCTGCCGGTGCGGCAGCGACAGGATCGTGCCGGTCAGCCACGGCGCCAGGACGACCACCACGGCCGCCATCGGCACCGCGCAGACCAGCGCCACCGCCACCGCGAAGCCGGTCGAGTGCTGCGAGCGCTCGATGCCGAGCCGGTTGCGCGCCCGGGCCACCATGGGCACCTGCAGCGCCGACTGCAGCACCCCGCCGATCGCCTGGTACGCGGTGACGACCGCCCCGAAGCTGCCCATGACCGCGTGCGGGGCGAACAGGGACAGCACCAGCGTGGGGGAGCGCACGACGTACAGCTCGGTCACCGCATACCCGAACAGGTTGCCGCCGGAGCGGAACGTCGACAGCGCGTCGCGCAGCGAGAGGCGCCCGAACCGGCCGCGCCGCAGCGACCCGTCCGCGCCGAGCATGAACTCGCCGACCGCGAGCTGCACCAGCCCGGCGGAGGCGAGCGACACGGTGAGCGGCACGCCGGCCAGGACCATGAGCAGCGAGGCCGCCTTGCTGCCGCACATCAGCACGGCGCTGGCGAGGAAGCGCATCCGCCGGCTGAAGTCGGCCATCTGCAGCTGGGCCAGGCCGTTGCCGAGCACCACCACGCCCGACGCGGCCAGGGGGGTCACGCCGTACCCGCGGCGCGCGTAGAACCACGTGACCGCCACGGCGCCGAGCAGGATGGCCGGCACCACCACGAAGGCCCACTGGCTGCGCACGAGCGCCCGCTCGTCCTCGGTGCCGTTGAGGTACAGCAGCGCCGAACCCCCGCCGGCGATGATGAGCACGAAGGCCAGCGCCGAGGTCATCACCGGGTAGGCCTCGATCTCGGCGTGCTGCCCGAAGGCCGAGCACAGCGCGAGCATGGCCGCGCTCAGCAGGCCGTTGATGACCACCGAGCCGCCGGCGATCGCCGAGTTGCGGGCCAGGGTCCGGCGGTCCGCCCCGGGCGGCGCCGCGTCCGGGACGGCCTCGGGCACGACGACGGCGTTGGTCTCACTCATCGAGCCGAACTCTACGCGGCGGCCCCCGCCGCCCTCTGTGGTCGCGAATATTGCCCGATCGGTGCTGTCCGACCTGCTGGCGCCGGGCTCAGCGGCGCAGTGCCCGGCCGACCCCGGCGATCACCGTCGTGGCCAGGATCCAGCCCAGGGCCATGATGAGCACCGCGACCACCTTGTCCGGGCCGACCGGGTCCCAGGCCCGCTCGTGGCCGAGGTCCACCAGCGGCACGAGCAGGTCCAGGGTGTACAGCAGCGGATCCCACGTCGGCGCCTCGCCCGGCTTCACCGGGTGCAGCGGCCCGCTCCAGCCGAACCAGGCCGTTCCGGCGCCCAGCACGGCGACCAGCCAGAGCAGGGCGCGGGCCGGGCGGTACCCGAAGCCGATGGTGACGTCCTGCACCGCGCCCCAGACCGCGCCCAGCCGCCCCATCGCCCGGTGGCGCAGCCGCTCGCGCACGCGCAGCACCTCGCGGGACTCCTCCTCCCGCCCGTCCCGGCGCAGCGCCGCGGCCAGCTGGTCGTACGGCCCGGGGGAGAAGACGGTGTCGTGGCGGGCCATCCAGTCCAGCCGCTGCCGGGCCGTCCACTCCACGGTGTCCCCGGAGCGGCGGCTGATCCGGTCGTACGCCAGCCCGGCCAGCTCCACGCGGCACTCCTGCGGCCACCCGGCCGGATCGTCGACCAGGCGCCCGGCGCGCGCGTCGCGCAGCGAGACGATGCCGGCCGACGAGGGCGCCAGGCGCAGCGTGAGCATCGCGGTCTGGGCCTCGATGAGCAGCAGCGCGTAGTCGCCGGGGTGGCGCAGGACCGCGCGCTGCAGGACGATCGCGGCCGTCGCCCGCAGCCCGATCATCATCACCATGCCGTCGGCCTCCAGCTCGTGGCCCCACACGCCGCCGCCCACGGTGACACCGCTGGCCGACAGGGCCGGCCCGCCCCGCTCCGGCGCGCGAAAGGTCGCCTGCGCCACGTTGAGGTCGCCGGCGATGCGGGCGCCGTTCAGCCTGAGCCCGGCGGCGTACGCGGCGCCGTGCCCGACCTTCGCGTCCCCCTCGACGACGGCCCGCTGCAGGTCGACCGCCCCGCCGAAGCGCGTGCCGGTCAGGTCGAACGCCCCGCCCACGCGGGCATGATGGAACCATCCCGCGCCGTGCACGGTGGCCCCGCGCATGCCGAAGAACCGGCGCACGCGCAGCGACTCGGCGTCGATGCCGGGCAGCTCGCACTCGTCGAGGTTGACCGAGCCGAGCTCGGCGTGGTCGAGCACCAGCGGCTCCTCGAACACGCAGCCGCGCAGCCGCAGCGGCGGGTCGACGCGGGCCCCGGTGAGGTCGAGGCGGCCGGTGATCCGCGCGCCGGCCAGGTCGACCCGGGCGGTGCGGCCGGGGCGGGGCGGCGGGCCGGCCAGCAGCAGCTCGGCGATCACCTCGGCCCGGACCACGCCGGTGCCGTGCAGATCGAGCGGTACCCCGGCCCGGAACGCGGCGCGCAGGGCCCGCTCGGCACGATTCCACATGGGTTGATCTATACCAGCATCGATGCCCGGCGCGGTCCCGGTCGAATCGTGCGAATGAGGCGAATCGGGACGACCGGCGTTTTGGCGGTGGCGGGTGTCGGCGGGCGCCGACGGGGTAACGAGCCAGGCATGCGCGACATCGAGGAGCTGCTGGACGAGCTGTACGCCGGGCAGGAGCGCATCAGCCGCAGCGAGATCTACCGCCGCGCGGTCGCGCTCGACCTGCCCGCCGGAGCGGCCACCGCGCTGGAGGCGCTGCCCGAGGGCGACTACGCCCAGGAGGAGGCCCTCGAGGCGCTCGAGATCGAGCCAGCCACCCCGATCGGCGTGCCGGGGGCCGCGCTGTCGGAGGCGGATCTCACCCGCGAGCTGCGGCACCTCCACGACACCCGCGAGGAGGCGCTGCGCCACGCCCCGGAGCGGGCGCTGGCCAACCACGACGACCGCACGGCGGAGCTCGAGGCCGAGTACCTGCGCCGGCACCCCGAGCGCGAGGTCGACCCCCGCCGGCTGCGCCCGTCCGAAGGAGCGCAGTCACCCGCGTGACGCTTGCCGGCCGGGTGGTCCCGGTCCGGGGGCTCAGGGCCGCGGGCGGCGGCGTGCGGCGCCGGCCAGCAGGCGGGCGAACAGGCCCACGTACACCAGGTCGAGCACCATCTGCACGAGCACCGCAAGCTGCGCCGCATCCGTCCGGGGAACGATGTCACCGAAGCCGGTCGTGGTGAACACGGTCATGGCGAAGTACAGGCCGGCGACGTGCGACAGCGGCGCCCCGAAATGGCCGTGGTGGGACAGCCACACGTAGACCGACGCGAACGGCACGATCAGCATCGGGAACGAGCCGGCCAGGATGCCCAGCGCTCGCAGCCGCGGATGTTCGGCCCGGGGTATCGCGCGCAGCTCCCGGGCCACCAGCGAGAGCACCAGCGCGATCGCGGCGGCGGTGGCGAGCAGCCCGCCGGGGGACAGCGGCCGCTCCAGCGGGGCGGTGAGGTACAGCGCCAGTAGGCCGGCGTCGACCAGAACCGGCAGCAGCACGCGCCCGACGCTAGCGTCCGCCGGAGTGGCCCGGCCTCACTCCCGGGAGGTAGGGGGACTCGGGGTTCCCCCCGCTCTCCTCCCGGCGATGTGCCCGAGCGGGCGCTCGCGCTGCCCGACGCCTCGACCGGGACCCGCTGCGGACATCGGATCTCTGCTCGCCGCCAAATCGCCTTAAGCGGCCATTATTTCTTGGTTCGGTACCGAACCATCGGATGGAATTTCTTGACAAACGCATCGATGTCGACGAAATTCTGAGGGCACACACATGCAGGTGCGATCGGCGCGCTCCTGTCCGCCGCCGAAAGGAACCCCATGAGTCTCACACGACGACAGGTGCTCGCCTCCGGGCTCGCCGCCACGGGCCTCGGGGCCGTCGGGTACCTCACCACCGGCACCGCAGAGGCGGCCAGCGCGCCCGGTGACGTGGTCGGCAAGATCACCGTCGGCTACCAGGGCTGGTTCGCCTGCCCGGGCGACGGCGCGCCGATCAACCAGTGGTGGCACTGGAGCCGCAACGGCGGCCAGCCGCCCTCGGCGGGCAACACCACCATCGTGTCCTGGCCCGACATGCGTGAGTTCACGAAGAGCTACACCACCGCCTACGCCAACCTCGGCAACGGCCAGCCGGCCAAGCTGTTCTCCTCCTACGACCAGCAGACCGTCGACACCCACTTCAAGTGGATGCGCGACTACGGCATCGACACCGCCGCGCTGCAGCGGTTCAACCCGGTCGGGGGCGAGGGGCCGACCCGCGACGCGATGGCCGCCAAGGTGCGCTCGGCCGCCGAGACCTACGGGCGCAAGTTCTACATCATGTACGACGTCACCAGCTGGACCAACATGCAGTCGGAGATCAAGACCGACTGGACCAGCAAGATGTCGGCGTACACCTCCTCGTCCGCCTACGCCCGGCAGAACGGCAAGCCGGTGGTCTGCATCTGGGGGTTCGGCTTCAACGACGCGGGCCGCCCGTTCGCCCCCGGCCCCTGCCTCGACGTCATCAACTGGTTCAAGGCGCAGGGCTGCTACGTCATCGGCGGCGTGCCGACCTGGTGGCGCACCGGCGTCAACGACTCCCGGGCCGGCTTCCTCGACGTGTACCACGCGTTCAACATGATCTCGCCGTGGATGGTCGGCCGGACCGGCGACATCGCCGGCCTGGACTCGTACTACAACAACGTCAACGTCGGCGACCAGGCCGACTGCAACGCCCGCGGCATCGACTACCAGCCCTGCGTGATGCCCGGCGACCTGTCGGCCGGCGCCCGCTCACACGGCGACTTCTATTGGCACCACATCTACAACATGACCCGGCTGGGCGCCCAGGCTCTCTACGTGTCGATGTTCGACGAGTTCAACGAGGGCAACCAGATCGCCAAGACGGCCGAGAACGCCTCGATGCAGCCGACCGACTTCGGTCACCCGGCGCTGGACGCCGACGGCGTGGCGTGCTCGTCGGACTACTACCTGCGCATCACCGCCGACGGCGGCAAGATGTTCAAGGGCCAGATCGCGCTGACCGCGACCCGCCCGACCCAGCCGACGGGCGGGACCACCACCACCCCGCCGCCGACGGGGGCGGTCGCGCTGCGCTCGCGGGCCAACAACCTGTTCGTCACCGCCCGGGACGCCGGCAACTCCTCCCTGCAGGCGACCGGCGCCACGGCGCAGGCCTGGGAGCAGTTCGACCGGATCGACCTCGGCGGCGGCAACATCGCGCTGCGGGCCCGGATCAACGGCCGCTACGTGTGCGCCGAGAACGCGGGCGCCGCCGCGCTCATCGCCAACCGCACCGCCGTCGGGGCGTGGGAGACGTTCCGCCTCGTCACCAACTCCGACGGCACGGTCAGCCTGCTGGCGACGGTCAACAACCAGTACGTCTGCGCGGACAACGCCGGCGCCGCCCCGCTCATCGCCAACCGCGCCGCCATCGGCGGCGCCTGGGAGAAGTTCGACCTGGTCAACCTGTGACGATCGCCGGCTTCCGGCAGGATGTCCGGAAGCCTCGCCGGGCACCCCCACGCGGGGTGCCCGGCCCCGGCGCGGGCCGCCCAGGGCCGCAACCACTGCATCGTGCGGACCGCTTCCGCGGTGGGTGCGCGACCTGGTGAACGCGCTCGCCATTGCTGGAGTGCGCCGGCCGTAAATCGCGCAAACCACACGCGAACGCGCGAATCGTCAAATGCGCGAACTATGCGAGCAATACGCGAACCCCGACGTGGCCCACCGGGCGTTCAAGGGCGGCCCGGCTCTCGCCCGATTGGCCTGGCTCGCCGCCGGTGGGGTCCTGCGCCGCCGCCGGAAATTGCGCATGCCGGCACGGCAATTCTGGGGTTTTGACGTGTGGGACGCGCGTTTTTTGTGGGTGGAGGTCGCGCCCGCGGTCCCGGCAATGCTCGTGTTTGCCCGGCTGGCCGGCCGCGCCGCCCGCCGCGCCGAGCCAAAACGTTTGTTTCTACACGTAAATCAGCGAATTTTCCATGGTGCAATTGTTCGCTTTGGTCAATGTAGGATGACGCGGGTGGCCACAGCGTTAGTTTCTGCGGGGAAAGCGCGGTCGTGCGACTACACGCACAAGCCCAGTGCGGCCGACGTTCATTGCTACTACGTCGTGCATCCGTCGTCGCCGCACGGCGAGTGGGCCCTGGAGGCGGTGCTGCGGCCCGCATTCCGCGCGCTGCTGGCCGACTACGGGATCGCCGCCGTGCGGCTGGAGTTCGGCGACGTGCCGCCGGTGCGGCCGGACGCCGTCACCTATCTCGTGTACGGCCCGACCGATCCGCTCGAGATGTCCTCCGCCGAGCGGGAGTACCTGGCCGCGCTGGCCGCCGAGGGCATCCGCACGAACGTCATCTCCGCCTATGCGCTGACGCCGTCCGGCGCGGACCGGCCCGGCTACGAGGCCGCCCGCACGGTGGTGCCGGCGCTGTGCGACGAGCTCGGCATCAACGCCCTCTACCCGGACGAGATCGACCGGGTCCGGGGTATCCGGACCAACACGTGGCAGGACGTGTACATCAACGCCATCGGCGAGACGATCCGGGTCAAGTACCGGCCGACCGAGAGCCTCGAGTCCGACGACGCGCAGGTGCGGGGGCGGCTGCGGCGCGAGCACGCCGCCGACGTGGCCGAGCTGGCCCGGCTGCACCGCGAGTTCCATCTGTGGCAGCGCAAGCCCTACACCGACGGCTCGATCATGTTCCCGCACGACGGCTACTGGTTCGTGTCGCAGACCATGACCGACAAGACGCGCATGACGTCGGACGACTACGACCTCATCACGTCGTTCGACGAGGGGCTGCGCGGCATCACCTACGCGGGGCCGCGGCTGCCCAGCTCCGACTCGCCCGAGTTCCTCATGCTCAGCAGCCTCATGAGCATGCACGGGCGGCGGCCGCGGCTCATCGTGCACTTCCACCACCGGGAGCTGACCCGCGGGCCGCGGTATCGGGACCTGGTCACCGACACGACCATCGAGGGCGGGCAGTTCGCCGCGGGGCGGCTGTTCTTCGGCGAGCTGCGCCGCAGGGGCACCGACTGGTTCATCATTCGCGAGCACGGGATGGTGTGGGTGGGCAACTCGGTCGGGGAGTTCGGCGCGTTCGTGTCCCGGGTGGTGGCCCGGCCGTGAGGCGGCCGTTCTCGTACCACCGGGCCCGCAGCAGCAGCGGCACCGCCACGAGCTGCAGCAGCCCGGCGAGGACGAACGCCGCCGGGTAGTCCCACATGTCGGCCGCCCGGCCCAGCAGCGGCTGCGTCACGACGCCGCCGCAGGAGCCGACCATCGAGTCGAACGACAGCACCGTGGCCCGCTCGCCGGCCGGGATCAGCTCGTTGAGGTACGCCTGGCGCGAGGGCAGCACGCCGGCGGAGACCAGGCTGTTGCCGGCCAGCATCGCCATCGCGACCGGCAGCCGCCCGACCAGGCCGAGGCCGGTCAGCAGCGCGGCGTTGAGCAGCACGCCGGTGAGCAGGACCGAGACCCGCCACCGGAACAGCGACCGGAAACGGCCGGCCAGCAGCCCGCCGAGCATCTGCGCGGCGGAGGTGAGCGCGGCCGAGACGCCGAGCAGGCCGTACGCCTGCTGGTCGCCGGCGAGCTGCAGCAGGTACGGCTTCTGGACGAACGCGACGAAGTAGCCGATGCCGGCCGCGACGAACGCGCCCAGCATGACCCAGCGCAGGGCGGGCCGGCGCCAGCCGCTGCGGATCGAGGCGTCCAGGACCCGGCGCATCGCCCGCAGCGGCGACCCGGCCGGCCGTGGGGTGAAGCCGATGTCGTGCATGAGCCGCCAGGCCACGACGGTCAGCGCGAGCAGCAGCCCGGCCCGGACCAGGAAGGGCATGCCGACGTCGGTCAGCTGGGCCAGCCAGGCCCCGGCCAGCGAGCCGGCGAGGGTGCCGACGCCGCCGTACACCTGGGCCCGGGCGAACACCGTCTCCAGCCGCCCGGGCCAGCGCAGGAAGTGCAGCGCGTCGACCAGCCACGCGTCGGTCGCGCCGGAGAAGCACGTGAAGCCGGCGGCCAGCAGGATCGAGACCCCCGCCCACACCGCGACCCCGGCGTGCACCCGCCAGGCCAGCCAGTACAGCAGCGTGGTCGCGAACAGCATCAACCCGCCGAGCAGGTAGGAGGTCCGCCGCCCCCACGTGTCGGCGATGGTCCCGGTCGGCACCTCGAACAGCGCGTAGCCGAGCGTGAAGCACGCGTTGGCGGCCAGGGCCTCGGTGTTGGACAGGCCCGCCTGGAACAGCAGCAGCGAGTTGATGCCCCAGATGAACGAGACCGCGAGCGCGTTGAGCAGGACCAGGGTGAGGTACGTGCGCCGCACGGTGCGGCTCGTCGCCACCATGGTGGCCAGCCTATGCGTAAGCGTCGATGTATGGCGATGGCCGCGCCGCGGGAGAGGGCCGGCGCCCGAGCGAAATGGTGATAATTCTCTGGACTGACTCCAGAACATTATCTTGACTCAGTCCAGAAAAGTGGTCCAGACTCTCTCCCGTGCGCGCGATGTTCGACGCCGAGCTCTTGCTGCGCGGGGCCGCCCAGCGGGCCGGCCCCGGTCGCCGTGCTGCCGGCGGTCCACCAGCGCGCCCGCACCGCCGACGTCGGCTGCGCCGCCGGCCACCCCCTGCCTGACCGTCCACCGGGGCCTTAACCCCGCTTGTTGCACCCAATCAAGGAACGATTCAGCCCGAGGAGAGCAACGTGGCATCTGAGAACGCGTCCGTCCGGTCCAACCGGGACTGGTGGCCGAACCAGCTGGACGTCTCCGTCCTGCACCAGAACCCGCCGAGCGGCGACCCGCAGGGCGCCGGCTTCAACTACGCCGAGGCGTTCCAGTCGCTCGACCTCGACGCGGTCAAGGCCGACATCACGGCCGTCATGACGACGTCGCAGGACTTCTGGCCGGCCGACTACGGCCACTACGGCCCGTTGTTCATCCGCATGGCGTGGCACAGCGCGGGCACCTACCGCATCACCGACGGCCGTGGCGGCGCCGGCGCGGGCCAGCAGCGCTTCGCCCCGCTCAACAGCTGGCCGGACAACG
Organism: Dactylosporangium sp. NPDC051485; assembly: GCF_040682015.1. Lineage (NCBI taxonomy): Bacteria > Bacillati > Actinomycetota > Actinomycetes > Micromonosporales > Micromonosporaceae > Dactylosporangium > Dactylosporangium sp. NPDC051485. The sequence goes on along the minus strand of NZ_JBFAZW010000046.1, from coordinate 47,279 downwards.
GCAACCTCGACAAGGCGCGCCGGGTCCTGTGGCCGGTCAAGAAGAAGTACGGCCGCCAGCTGTCCTGGGCCGACCTGCTGATCCTCGCCGGCAACGTCGCGCTGGAGGACATGGGCTTCCAGACCTTCGGCTTCGCCGGCGGCCGCGAGGACGTCTGGGCGCCGGAGGAGGTCAACTGGGGCGGCGAGGGGACCTGGCTGGGCGACACCCGCTACAGCGGCGACCGCAAGCTCGCCAACCCGCTCGCCGCGGTCCAGATGGGCCTCATCTACGTCAACCCCGAGGGCCCGAACGGCAACCCGGACGCGCTCGCCGCGGCCCGCGACATCCGCGAGACGTTCCGCCGCATGGCGATGAACGACGAGGAGACCGTCGCGCTCATCGCCGGCGGCCACACCTTCGGCAAGGCCCACGGCAATGGCCCGGCCGCCAAGGTCGGCGCGGAGCCCGAGGGCGCCCCGATCCAGCAGCAGGGCCTGGGCTGGAAGAACGCCCACGGCACCGGCAAGGGCTTCGACACCATCACCAGCGGCCTCGAGGGCGCCTGGACCCCCACCCCCACCACGTGGGACAACACCTTCTTCGAGACGCTGTTCAGCTTCGAGTGGCAGCAGACCAAGAGCCCGGCCGGGGCGACCCAGTGGACCCCGACCGACCCGGCGGCGGCCGACCTGGTGCCCGACGCGCACGACCCGGCCAAGCGGCACGCCCCGATGATGCTCACGACCGACCTCGCGCTGCGCGTCGACCCGGCCTACGAGGAGATCTCGCGCCGCTTCTACGAGAACCCGGACGAGTTCGCCCTCGCCTTCGCCAAGGCCTGGTTCAAGCTCACCCACCGCGACATGGGACCGGTCGCGCGGTACCTCGGCCCGCTCGTCCCGGCCGAGCCGCAGATCTGGCAGGACCCGATCCCGGCCGTCGACCACGAGCTCGTCGGGGCCGACGACGTGGCCGCCCTCAAGGCGAGCATCCTCGCGTCGGGCCTGAGCGTCGGCGAGCTGGTCGCCACCGCGTGGGCGTCGGCCTCGACGTTCCGCGGCACCGACAAGCGCGGCGGGGCCAACGGCGCCCGCATCCGCCTCGCCCCGCAGGCCGAGTGGGAGGTCAACGACCCGCCGCAGCTGCGCCGCGTGCTGGGCACCCTGGAGCGCATCCAGCAGGAGTTCAACGCCTCGGCCGGGGCCAAGCAGGTCTCCCTCGCCGACCTCATCGTCCTCGGCGGCGCCGCGGCGATCGAGCAGGCGGCCAAGGCGGCCGGCCACGACGTGACGGTGCCGTTCACGCCGGGCCGCGCCGACGCCGGCCAGGAGCAGACCGACGTCGAGTCGTTCGCGGTGCTGGAGCCGACCGCGGACGGTTTCCGCAACTACGTCGGCAAGGGCCAGACCCGCCCGACCGAGCAGCTGTTCATCGACAAGGCCCAGCTGCTCACGCTGAGCGCCCCCGAGCTGACCGTCCTCACCGGCGGCCTGCGCGTGCTCGGCGCCAACGCGGGCCAGTCGCAGCACGGCGTCTTCACCGGCCGGGTGGGCGAGCTGACCAACGACTTCTTCGTCAACCTCGTCGACTTCGGCGGCACCGTGTGGTCGCCGATCGGCGAGGACGAGGAACTGTTCGAGGGCCGCGACGCCGTCACCGGCGAGCTGAAGTGGACCGCCACCCGGGCGGACCTCATCTTCGGCTCCAACTCGGTCCTGCGCGCGCTCGCCGAGGTCTACGCGAGCGACGACGCCCAGGAGAAGTTCGTGGCCGACTTCGTCGCGGCCTGGACCAAGGTCACGGACCTGGACCGCTTCGACGTGCGTTGAGCCCCGACGGCGGCAGGCGTCCCGCAGGAATCTGCGGGGCGCCTGCCGCCTCGGCGGCTGCGGGGTCGTGACAGGACTCTCAGTGCCGCCACAGTCATCCAGGACGATGATGCGAAGCATGACGGGGGTGTTGGAACGTCCCGCCGCGCTCATGGTCGCGGTGTCCCGGCCCTGGTTCTGGCCGGTCTCCTGGGTGCCGGCCGGCGTATCTCGGCACCGTGCTTGCGGGACACGCGTGGTGGCCCGACGCCGCCACCGTGCCGCGGGCCGTGGTGGCGCTGCTCGCGCTCGGCCCGCTGATCTGGGGCGCCGTGCTGGCCCAGAACGACCTGCACGACCTGCCGAGCGACCGCGCCAACCCGCGCAAGGCGGACGCGCCCCTCGTCACCGGGGCGGTCTCGGCGACGAGGCTGCGGCGGTGGTACCGGGGGATCTCCCTCGCCGCCGTCGGCGCCGCGGTGTTCGTCGGCCCGCTGTTCGTGCTCGGCGTGCTCGGGGTGCTCGCGCTCGGCTGGGCCTACAGCGTGCCGCCGCTGCGGCTGAAGACCCGGCCCGGCTGGGACGTCACCGTGAACGCGGTGGTCGTCGGGGTGGTGTCGCCGGCGGCGGGCTGGGCCATCACCCGGCCGCCGTGGGAGTTCCCGTGGCCGTTCGGGCTGATCGGGCTGCTGTTCGCGGCCGCACTCTACGTGCCGACGACCGTCACCGACCTGGCCGCCGACCGCGGCGCCGGTGACACCACGCTCGCCGTGCGCTTCGGGCCGCGGTTCGCCCACCGCCTCGGCGTGGCGCTGTGGGCCGCGGCGCTGGCCTTCTCGATGCTGTGCGCGTGGCGGGGCGTGCTGGTGCCCCGTGCCACGCTCGGCCCGCAGCTGGTGATGGCGCCGGTGCTGCTGGCCGGCTACGCGGTGCTGACCCTCCGGCCGACCATCGCGAAGATGGCCGTCGTCTCGCTGCTGTTCGGGATCCCGACGATCGGCTTCGCCCTCGCCTACGTCGGCTGACCTATTTTAGGCTTGACTTATATAAGCGCGTGGTGACATTCTCGACCCGTGCACGCCTTCGACGTGCTCGGGGACCCGGTGCGGCGTCGCATCCTGGAGCTGCTCGCCGACGGCGAGCAGCCCGCGGGCGCGATCAGCGAGGTCGTCCGGGCTGAGTTCGGGATCTCCCAACCCGCGGTGTCGCAGCACCTCAAGGTGCTGCGGGAGGCCGGCTTCGCCGCGGTTCGCGCCGACGGCGCGCGGCGGCTCTACGCCGTCGACGCGGCGCCGCTGCAGGAGGTCGACGCCTGGCTGGAGCGCTTCCGCGGCTTCTGGACCCAGCGCCTCGACGCCCTGGCCACCGAGCTCGCCCGCGGCCGCCGCAAGCGGTCCGATCATTCCACTCCCGAGGAGGACCCGTGATCGACATTGTCAACCAGGTCAACGTCGTCCATCGCGAGCTCGGCGACGCGGCCGTCACCGGCGGCGCGGGGCGCTCGCTGCTGCTGCGGCGCACCTACGACGCCCCGGTGCCGGACGTGTGGAGCGCCTGCACCGAGGCGGACCGGATCGGGCGCTGGCTCGCCCCGGTCGAGGGCGACCTGCGCCTCGGCGGCACCTTCCAGCTCAAGGGCAACGCGGGCGGGCAGATCCTGCGCTGCGAGCCGCCGCAGCTGCTCAAGGTGACGTGGGGGATGGGCGAGGGCATGCCGAGCGAGGTCGAGCTGCGCCTGGCCCCGCACGGCGACGGCGGCACGCTCCTGGAGCTCGAGCACGCCGCACCGGCCGCGACCGTCGACGAGATGGTCAAGGCCTACGGCCCGGGCGGCACCATCGGCATCGGCGGCGGCTGGGACCTCGCGCTGCTCGGGCTGGACCTGTTCCTGCACGACGCCACCTTCGCCGCCGAGGCCTGGCAGGACGCCCCGGAGGTGCGCGAGTTCGCCGCCCGCAGCTGCGCCGCCTGGGGCGCCGTCGTCCAGGCCGCCTGGGGCACGTCAGACGAGGACCTCGCCGCCGCCGTCGCCTTCGCCACCCAGCATTTCGGGGGCGAAGCCTGACCCGCCTGCCCTTGCCGCGACGAACCTGGCAGGGAGCCCCAGGGCCTCCCGTTTCGCCCAGTCCGGCTCGATACGGCTTCGCTCTGATCGACCCAGACCAGGCGCTGACGGAAGCAACGGCCCCTGGTTGCACGGACCGGAGCCACATTGATTCTTGTGCACCGAATCTCCACAAGTGCGTGGAATGATTCGCGCCGTGGCGATTGCGTGGCGGGCAGGTCTGGCCGGGTTGCTCCTCGGCGTGGTGACGCTGCTGCTCGGCGACGTGCTGCCGGCCGGCTCGAGCCGGCTGGCCAACTCGGGCGCGGTCTGGGCGGTCGGCGCGTTCGCGGCCGGCGCCGTGTGCCGCGACGGCCGCTGGCGGGCCTGGCTCGCCGGCACCGCCGTGCTGGTCGGCGCGGTGCTCGGGTATTACGGCGCCCTGGTCGGGTTCGCGCATCACGCGGTCGACCGGGCGCACCTGCACGGGCCGGTGCAGTGGTCCGCGGTGGGGCTCCTCGGCGGTCCGGTCTTCGCGACCGCGGGGGCGTGGTGGCGCGACGAGCGGCGGCAGCGCCGGGTCCTGGGGCTCTGCCTGCTGGGCGGGGTCTTCCTGGCCGAGGGGGCGTACCTGCTGGTGAGCCACCGGCCGGTCGGCGAGGCGGTGATCGTGGCCGTCATCGGGGTGCTGGTTCCGCTCGCCATGGGCCGGGACGCCCGCGACCGGCTTTGCGGCGCGCTCGCGCTCGCCCCGGCCGCCGCGCTCGGGCTCGGCGGCTACCTCGTCCTGGACCTCGTCATGGACGTCGCCTTCACGCGGCACGGCAGCGGGTGAACCGCAGACGAATGGAAGCCGACGCAACGGGCCGATATCCGACGGCGGGCGCAGGGCGCCGGACGGCTCGGGAATGATGGGCCTATGACGCTGGAGCGCACGCGCGCCGAACGCCTCGGGGACCTCCTCACGGCCTGGGTCGACCGGCTGCCCCCGCGCCTGCGCCGCATCCTGCCGCGGGAGCTGGTCGGCTTCGCGCTGCTCGGCGCGTTCACGTTCGGCATCGACCTCGCGGTGCTGGCGATGCTGCGGCACTGGACGCACCTGCCGATGCCGGTCGCGGTGTCGATCGCCTACATCGGGGCGTTCGCCCTGAACTTCACGCTCAACCGGACCGTCAACTTCCGCTCGCACGCGCCCGTCGGCGGCCAGGTCGCCCGGTACGTCGTCGTGACCGTCGGTGACTACCTCATCACGGTCGGCGTCACCACCGGCCTGGCCGCGCTGGGGCTGGACTACCGCCTCGCGCGGGTCCTCGCCTCGGCGTTCGTGGCCGTGTTTACGTACACGGCGTCGCGCTGGTGGGTGTTCCGGGACCGCCCCGCCGCCCCGGCACCCGCCGCCGAGGAGCGCGAGGCGGTCGGCCGGGCCGTCTCCTGACGCCCGCGGCGCGCAGCCGTGCATCAGCAGCGCTTCGTGGACGTTTGTGCGCCTCACGACGCGAACAAGCCGACCTCGCAGACGGGTACCATCCCGCTCCAGGCATTCGCATACAATGATGCCTCAGTCGCTGCCACCCGGCACCACAGGGACATCGACACCACCAAGCTGGCCGGCCCTGACAGCCCCGTGCCCGGCCTCGGGGAGGACGCCATCATCACCGCCGTCAGGAACAGCCTCCCCGAGACCCTCGCCGGCCCGGCCAGATGACCCGGCGCCGCGCACTGCTGGTCACGGCCGGCCTGCTGGCCCTCCTGGCGCTGTGCGCGGGCGCCTCGGTCGTCACCGACCTGGTCCACTACGCGACGGGCAGGCGCGGCACGATCACGGTCCAGGCCTGCACCCAGGACAACGCGGCCCGCAAGCCCCGTTACGAGTGCACCGGCACCTTCGAGACTGCCGATCATGCGGTACGGCGCGACGCGGTCGCATTCGTCGAGACCTACGCCGAGGACCCGGGCGCCCAGGTCCCGGCCACCCTGAACGGCACCACGGTCAACGAGGTGAACCCCGCCGCGACCGCCACCGGGGTCGTCGTCACCCTGGCCTCCATCGCCGGCATCGCCGCCCTGCTCATCCTGCGCCGCCGGTTGCCGGCGCAATAGCCGACGGCCGGCCACCCTGCGGGTGACCGGCCGTTCGCAGCGCGCTTGTTCAGCTGGAGGCGATGCCCAGCCCGGCGGAGCCGCCGTGGAACTCGGTGCCCTGCGCGAACGCGGTGTCGAAGCGCTGCGAGAGGGCGTCGAGCTGACCGAACTCGGCCTGGTGCGCGTTCTCGCTGCCCTCGGCGGCGAAGACGTGGTCGTCGACGTTGGCGTCGTGGCTGTAGTTGGTGTACTCGTCGGCCTCGTAGTGCACCGCCGGCCCCTGGTCGAACGCGACGTGCGTGCCGTGCTGGAAGGCGGTCGACTCGTTCGCGTGGTGGTCGGCCTCGTACACGCCGAACTGGTTGTTGTAGTCGGCCTCGGAGCCGTGGGCCTGGTGCAGCTGGTCCAGCGCACCGTGCTCCTGGCCCTCCGAGTACTGACCGTAGTCCACGTCGCCGTGGCCGCCGTCGTAGCCCGCGTCGATGTCGCTCATCGTGGTTCCCCTTTATCCGGAAGGTCTGCGTCCTCGCTGTTGAGGAAAACGTTAGGCGTCCGCGGAGCCGCGCAAATCCCGGAATCGTGCCACCCGCCGCCGCACGGCCGCGTTGCGCCTGCGGGGTCCCGGCCCGCCGCGGCGACGTGGCCCAGCGCCAAGGTGGCCTCGACGGGCGCCCGACCGCCCGCCCGGAGGGTACGGTCGGCGCATGCGTGTGGTGTCGCTGCTGCCGTCGGCCACGGAGATCGTGTACGCGCTCGGGCTGGGGGACCGTCTCGTCGGGGTGACGTTCGAGTGCGACGAGCCGCCGGCCGCCCGCTCGGAGAAGACCGTGGTGGTCGGGGGCCGCGACACGAAGGGCATGGCGCCGGGGGAGATCGACGAGTACGTGCGGTCGCAGTTCGCGGCCGGGGCCGACCTGTACACGCTGCACGCCGGGGCCCTCGCCGCGCTCGCGCCGGACCTCATCCTGACCCAGGACCTGTGCCGCGTGTGCGCGCTGCCGTCCGGCCACGTCGAGGAGGCCCTCGAGCACCTCGGCTGCCGGGCCGGCGTGCTCTCCCTCGACCCGCACACGCTCGACGAGGTGCTGGCCACGATCGTCGCGGTGGGCGAGCGGGCCGACGTGCCCGACCGGGCGGCCACGGTCGTCGCGGCGTTGCGCGCCCGGCTCGCCGCCGTCGCCGCCCGGGTCGCCGGCCGGCCCCGCCCGCGGGTTCTCGTCGTGGAGTGGGTGGACCCGCCGTTCCGGGCCGGGCACTGGGTGCCGGACCTCGTCACGGCGGCGGGCGGCACCCCGGTCGCGGCCCGGCCGGGCGCCCCCTCGGTGCAGGCGGAGTGGGCCGAGCTGGCCGCCGCCGAGCCGGACCTGGTCGTGGTGTCCCCGTGCGGCTACCACCTCGACGGCGCCGCCGCCCAGGCCGAGACCGTCGCGCGGCACTTCCCCGGCCGCCAGGTCTGGGCCATCGATGCCGACGGCCTGGTCGTGCGGCCCGGCCCGCGTCTGGTCGACGGCGTGGAGGCCCTCGCCGCCGTCATCCACCCCGAGCCCGCCGCCCCGCCTGCCCCTGGCGCCGTGCGACAGATCGCGTGACCGCCCTGCCGGAGGCGTCCCGCCAGCGCCCGGAGCCCGGACCCGTCGCCTAGTACTCCAACGTCACTTCGTGGCTGGTAGCGGCGTGGCGTGGGGATGAAGACGGCCACTGCGGTGATCATCGATGGTTTGTGAAGACAACCGAGAATCCCGCGATGGCCGCAATCGTGCTGCGCTACCTGTGCGACCAGACGGACGACGAGATCGCCGCAGCGCTCGACTGCTCCACCGCCACGGTCCGCTCTCATCTGTCGCACGCGCGGTCGGCGCTGCGGCTGGCGACAGCCGAGGAGAAGAGGGCCTGACATGGAAGAATCTCAGCTGCGGGAAACACTCGCGCAGCATGACGCCGACCCGGACGCGGTCCTCAGGCTGCTGCGCACGAAGCGCCGCACCCGCAGCTGGCGGCGCATTGCCGTCTCGGCCGCGCTGATCGTGGCCGTCCTGCTGGTGCCGATCGGCTGGTTCGCCACGCGCGAGAAACCCCGTTCGCCGCACGACAATGCGCCGATGGCCGCCGCAGAGGCGTGCGTCCCCATGCCGCTGGGCGAGCGGATGCGGCAGGTGCTCGAGCTCGGGGCGTCGGTCGTCGTGGCCAACGGCAGGTTGACCGGGCGGATCGGCCCCGATGGCCCGTTTTACAGCGAAATGACGCTGACCGCCGTGCGTACCCTCGCCGGACCGAACATCCCAGATGGCACCACGGTGTGGATCGACACACCGCAGCTGCCGCCGCTGAAGGGCGACAATATCGCGCGGGGCAATCCGGGGCCGCTCTGGGGGCCGGACGGCGCCCTGTTCGGGTTCGTGTTTCCGCAGGCGGTGGTGAACTCTCCTCTCGGAGTGACGGTTATCCAGTCGCCGGTCGTGGACCACCAGGTGATCTTCGGCATCTCCGGCGGTTGCTGGGACGTCCGGCCGGCCGGCGGCACGCCGTTCCACGGCCCGCTGACGGAGATCCCCGGCAGCGGCACCTACGAACGCGCCGCCGAGGCTGGCTTCACCGCACTGCCCCTGACCACCGTGGAGCAGCTCCTCCACCTCCGGTGATATACGACGTATGAAACGTTGCACCGGGAGTTGTCCGCCGCCAGGTCAGGCGTGTTCGCCGAGCTCGACACGACTGCGTCAGGTCGGTGCTGCGCCGTATTGCCGACGCGTGGCTCGCCGCGTCGACACGTCTGCCGGTTCCCACGGCGGCGCCGCCGGCTGCTGGCCATGCGCTACTACGGCACGTTCACGCTTGACTGACGTAGGCTGCGGCAGCCCGGCGGCCAAGGGGCGCCCGCCGTTGCGCGGGCGGACGACCCGCTCCTCCACTGTGCCCGTGCAGACGAACATGTGGCCCTGCACGTCGCGGCGCTGCCCGATCTGTGCGCTCGTCCTCGACGTTCGGTGGTCAGCGAAGCTGTCACGGCAATCTGAGGCGGTCACCTTGCTCCAACTCACACGCGACGGCTGAAGTGACGTGGGAGTACTAGCCTGCCGTTGGTGCCGCGCAGAGGATTGCGTGATCGACGTGTCGGAGGGCTGCAGCGGCGCCCGGGACCGTGCGGAGAGTCGCGTGACCGCGTGCGCCCGGAGCCGCCGCCCCGCCGGCAGGCCGCCGACGCGGCGCGGAGGATGGCGTGACCTGTTCGACCTGGTGTGCGTGCCGATACCTGGGCCCCGGATGCGCCTGCTGCAGGCCGCCGGCCTGGCGGCCCCGCCCCGCTCGCCGCGCAGCCAAAGGTGCCCGAGCGGCGGGGGACAGCCGTAGATCGAGTGGTGGCCTATCGTGAGGCCATGGGCAAGCGCGTTGTCGTTGGTCTCGTGCTCGGCCTGCTCATCACGGGCCTCGGGGTGCTGGGGCTGGTAGCCCTCGTGCCGGGGGTGGGCACGCCCGGGCGGGTTACGACCACGGACTGCGGGACGCTGCCCAAGCACGGCCCGACCTGCTGGGGTGAGTTCACGCCCGACGGTGGCGGGACGGCGCGGGCGGTGCACATCGACGACGTGGACGAGGGCGGCGTGACCGTTCGCGCCAGGATGTACCCGTGGATGCCGGACCAGGCGTTCCGCACGTCGCAGAGCGTGCGCGCCCTCGCCGGGTCGATCCCCATGACGGCGATCGGCGGCACGTTGCTCGCCCTCACGATCGGCCGGCTCGTCCGCGACAGGCGACGCCGGGCACCGGTCGGGCCGGGCCGGTAACGGTTCAGGGGAGGATCGCCGCGGTCCGCGAGGGCTCCGCCGGCGAGGTGCCCGACGCCCTGCCCGCGCGCACGAGGACCAGCACGACGCCGCCGCGCTCGCGTGAGGGCCAGCACGACGCCGCCGGGCGCGCACCCGGGCCGGCCATGACGCCGCCGCGCGCGCACCAGGGCCAGCACGACGGTGTTGCGCTCGTGTCCGGGGAGTGGGCCGGGGCGGGTCAGGCAGGGGCCGGGGACGTGGCCAGGATGGTGACGGCCAGGGCGTGCTTGCAGGGGCCACGGTCGCCGCGGTGCTTGGCCCACCACGGGCAGGTGCAGGTCATGGAGCCGTCCGGGAGGCGGCGGACCCGGTACGTCTGATCCCCGCTGCGCACCGTCGCGGCGACCACCGGCGGGGCGTCGCCGGGCGGGTCGAAGGTGACGGCGCCGGACTCGGCCAGGGCGCGGGCGCCGACCAGGCGCGGGTTGTCGCGCTCGGCGCGGGTGGCGTCGTAGGGCAGGACCCGGTGGAAGTACCCGGCCTCGGCGACGTCGTAGCCCACCCGGCCGGCGGTGCCGAGCTGGGCCAGGGCGGCGCGGACCCGGTCCGGCGGGAGGGCGGCCGAGGCGGACAGGTCGGCGACGTCGATGGTGGGGTCCCAGGACAGCAGCGTGCCGATCGCGTCGGCGTCGTCGGTGACCTCGTCAGCGGCCAGGGAGGTCAGGGCGGCGCCCTCGCCGGAGAAGCCGCGGTGCGGCTCGGGGGAGAGGGTCAGGGTCAGGCGAAGGGCGCCCGTGTCCAGCTCCCAGGCGCTGGCCACGGCGGACGAGCCCGAGCGGACGGGCGGGCCATACACACGCAGGGCCGTGCCGTGCCGCAGCAGGCTCTTCAGGGCGGCCAGGCGGCCCGCCCCGGCCAGGCAGACGGCGCCCGGGACGGCCCGGGAGGTCAGGCGGAGCGTGCGGCCGGCGGGGACGGCCCACAGGACGGAGCGGTCGCCGGCGCCGGGCAGGCGGCGCAGGAAGGCGGCGGCCTCTGCGGGGTTGAGCTCGGCGCGCAGGTCGAAGGCGGCGGACAGGACGTGGACCTCGGCGAAGCCGCGCAGCCAGCGGGCCGGGAGGGGCACCTTCTTCTCCACGACCGTGCCGTCGAGGGTGGAGGCGGTGAGGTCGTCGGGGCCGACGGACAGGTGCAGCGGGTCGAGGCCGGCGATGCGGGCGAGGGACTCGCGCAGGGGCGGGTTGATGTCGACGTTGGTGGTGCCGTGGCCGAGGATCTCGCCGTCGAGGCCGGCGGGGAGGGCGTCGAGGCGGGCGTAGACGCCGCAGCAGGCGGAGAAGGACTCGAAGCGCAGCCGGTCGGCGCCGCCGGTGACGACCGGGTCGAGGAAGGCGGTCGGGCGGGGCTGGAAGTAGCGGGTGCGGGCGACGTCGGCCACCGCGAGCAGGCCCGCGGCGGCGGCCGGGGGCGTGGTCAGGAAACCGGAGAAGAACCGCGGGTTGGCCGCCGGGCCGCCGCAGGTCTGCAGGGCGACGCCTGCCGTGCCGGCGGTGGACGGGGCGAGGTAGCGGTACTCCTGGACGGCGCTCATGGGAGCCAAGGTAGTTGGGGGGTACGACAGTTTTCAGGCAACGCCCAGGTGGGCCATCATCAGCTGGGCGCGGCGGCGGGCACCGCGGATGGCGGCGTGGCGCCGGGCCAGCCGGGCCGGCGTCGTCGCCCCCGACGGGGTCGCGCCCGTCTCGGCGGCGTGCAGCATCAGGTTGACGGCGAAGGGCTCGGCGATGTCGGCGTCGCTCACCCGGTCGTCGATGTCCGGCCGGCTCGGCGTGTCCGGGGCGGCGAGGGCCAGGGTGGCGAGGTCGAAGCCGGCGAGGTACATGCCGGCGGCGGCGAAGTCGGTGAGCGCCAGCCGCCCGGACGCCAGCCGCACGATGCTGCCCGGCGTCAGGTTGCCGTGCGCGAAGGTGCGGTCCTCGCCGCAGCGGCCCAGCAGGACGCGCAGGCGCCGGGCGTCGTCGGCGGTGAGCTGGCCGGTGCGCTCGTGGCGGGCGATCCACGCCGGGTAGTCGACCGTCCACGCGGCGGCGTCGGGCGGGTCGGGGCGCCACGTCGACAGCAGCGCGGCGAGCCGGATGACGGCCGACGACTGCGCCGGGTCGGGGTCCGGCCGCAGGGGCTCGCCGGCCGCGCGGGCCACCACGAGGGTGCGTTCGTCGTGCCAGCGGTACTCGTCGGCGCGCACCAGCGGCGGATCGCGCCGGAACGCCTGGGCGACGGCCACCCGCCGGTCGAAGCGGCGCACGGCCGCGGGGTCGTCGGCGGCGCGGATCACGACCGTGACCGGCTCGCCGTGCCACCGGCCGGCCAGCGTGATGTCGGGGCCGCCGGGGCGCGGGCGCGGGTCGAGGACGAGGCCGGGCGGTAGCCGGGGTGTCCACAGTGTCCGGTCGGGCACCGGCGGGGGCTCCGGCTCCGCCGCCGGGGGAGGAGTCGCCGGGGGCGGGTCGGGCGGCGCGCTCGCGCTCATCAGCTGCAGCCGCCGGGCGCACCGGGCGGCGAAGCCGTCGAGAAGGTCCAGCTCATCGATGCTCCAGGCCCGGGGCCGCACGTCGATCGCGCCCAGCGCCCCCACCACGTGACCGTCGCGCCCGTGCACGGGGATGCCGGCGTACGCGGCGGCGGCCAGGTCGCGCACCGCGTCGCTGGAGTGCAGGACTGGGTCGCGGCGCACGTCGCTGATGGCCAGCCGGGCGCGGGCGCCGATGACGTACTGGCAGATGGACCTGGCCAGCGGGGTCTCCCGCCGCTGCTGCCACAGCTCGGGCAGGCCGACGGCGCCGGGGAGGATCTCGCGGTACCGCTCGATCAGCACCAGCAGCACGACCGGCACCCCGAGCGCCCGTCCGGCCCGCGCGACGAGGTGATCGAACCAGGGGTGCGGTGCCGCCGGCAGTCCGGTCGCCGCTACGGCGCGTAACCGTGCCGGATCGCGCACGGCCGCCTCGGTGCCCAGCACATCGATCATGGCACCTCCGGCTTCTCGGGCATCGTGCCCGCCGTACCTCTCCGGTGTACCGCGCGGAGTGTTTGTGCTGGTATCGGCCACACGGACGGGCCTGTGCCAATTGTGTGCAAAGGCATAAGATGAACGGCCGACATGACCGACTTCTCGCTCTGCACCGACAGCCTTGACGGCCTCAGCGTTGGGGACGCGCTGGGCGCCCAGTTCTTCGTTCCCGGCACCAAATTGTCGGACCTTTTCGACGGTACCGCACCCGCAGGCTCCTGGCCGTGGACCGACGACACCGAAATGGCCACCGTGCTCGTGGCCGAGCTGCGCCACCCCGGCCCGCTGGACCCGGACCGGCTGGTCCGGGCCTTCGCCGACCGGTTCGACCCGTATCGCGGCTACGGCGGCGGCGCGGTGGTGACCCTGCGCCGCGTCCGCGACGGCGAGCCCTGGCGCAGCGTCGCCCGCGACGCCTTCGACGGCGTGGGCTCGATGGGCAACGGCGCCGCGATGCGGGTCGCCCCGCTGGGCGCCCTGCACGCCGGCGACAGCAAGACCGCTGCCCTGGAGGCGATGCGCTCGGCCGAGGTGACCCACGCGCACGCGGAGGGCATCCTGGGCGCAGTCGCCGTGGCGGTCGCCGCCGCCGAGGCCGGCTGGGCCCGCCTGGTGCGCAACCGGCCCACCCCCGCCGAGCTGCTCGACGCGGTCCTCGGCTACCTCGTCGACGGGCAGGTCCGCGACGGCGTGCGGCGGGCCCGGCGGCTGCTCGGGGCGAGCGCCGGCGAGGCCGCGTACGAGCTCGGCAACGGCTCCCGGGTGCTGGCCCAGGACACGGTGCCGTTCGCGCTGTGGGTCGCCGCCAACCACCTGACCGACTATCCGGCCGCGGTGCTCGCCTGCATCGAGGCGGGCGGGGACATGGACACCACGGCGGCCATCGCCGGCGGGATCGTGGCCGCGCACACCGGCCGGGCCGGCATCCCGCCGCTGTGGCTGGAGCAGCGCGAGCCGCTGCCCTGAACCCGCCGCCGGCCTACACCAGGTCCTCGATCGTGCGGGCGATCGCCTCGACCTCGTCCGGGGCGAAGCACGCGGTGTCCGCGTCGAGCATCAGCCGTACCGCCCTGAACCGTTGTTCCTGCACGTGGTCCACGTGCAGGAACAACGGTTCGGTCGGCCCGGGCGGCGGGTCGGACCAGGCCACCGTGCCGGGCCGGCCCGTGCCGAAGGCGTCGCCGAACGCGGTCGCGGCGGTCGAGCGCCGGTCGTTGAAGCAGGGCGTCGGCGGGGCGTCGAGGGCGAACGGGTCGTAGTAGGCGTGCTTGCGGGCCGGCAGCGCGGCCCGGGCCACCGCCGCCACCGCCGCGTCGAACCCGCCGGAGACGTCGGCGGCGCACAGCCCGAGCTGGGTGATCGGGCTGACCACGCCGGACAGTCCACTGCGGAACCGGTTGGACACCACCTGCCGGGCCGCGACCGTGCCGCGCCCGGCGACCCGGCCGATCGCCGTCAGGTAGGCGGCCAGCAGCACGGTGGACTCGTCGACGCCGGTGCGCGCGGCCGCGTGGGGCAGCCGGGCGGCGAGCCGGGGCGACTCGAGGACGCACTTGCGGTACCGCGGCCCGTCCACGACCCGTGGGCCATGCGCGTCCAGGCCGGCCGCGTGCCGCTCCCAGTGGCGCAGCGCGCCCGCGTGCTGGCGCACCCCGGCCGGCGACGCCTGCCAGTCGACGATCTCCAGCGGGGTCAGCCCGGCGACCGGGCCGGCCACCCGGCGGGTGACCTCGTCGACCATGACGGCCGCGCCCAGGCCGTCGGTGACCAGGTGCGGCATGATGGCGACGAGCCAGGCCGGCACGCCGCCGCGGCAGATCACGGCCATCCGCACCGGCCAGTCCCGGGCCAGGTCCGGCTCGGCCTCGCGGTAGGAGCGCTCCACCGCCACGGCGACCTCGGCCGGGTCGGCCCCGCCCGCCTCCACGACGTCGAGGCGGGCCACGCCGGCGTCGGCGACCACCTGCGCGGGCGGCCCCTCGCCGCGCGGCCGCAGCCGGGTGCGGAAGGCCTGGTAGCGCTCCATGGTGTAGCGCAGCTCGGCGGCGACCGCGGCGACCGTGGTGCCCCCGGCCACGGCGCGGTGCCCGCCCATCGGCATCCAGGAGTGCTCCCGGAGCATGGCCTGGTACATCGCGCGCTGACCCCAGGTCAGCTCGGCCTGTCCGGATCCCGTGCCGGCGAACGGGACATCGACGTGGGTGACGTCCATCGGCCCAGGATCGGCACCGATCGCGCGGCCCGCAAGACTTGATATTTCGGCCGGGATCGGGTTCGTCCCGCGCTCACGCCAGCCGGGCCGGGAAGCCGCCGGTGGCCAACGGGCCCCACTGCTCGATGGTGATCCGCAGCAGCGACTTGCCCTGGGCCCGCATCGCCTCGCGGTACTCGTCCCAGTCCGGGTGCTCGCCGGCGATGCTGCGGTAGTACTCGACCAGCGGCTCGAGCGCCTCGGGCAGGTCGAGCACCTCGGCCACGCCGTCGACCTGGACCCAGGCGTCGTTCCACTCGTCGGACAGGACCAGCACCGAGACCCGCGGGTCGCGGCGCAGGTTGTGCACCTTGGCCCGCTCCGGGTAGGTCGACACCACGATCCGGCCCTCGCCGTCCACCCCGCACGAGACCGGGGAGGCCTGCGGCCGCCCGTCGGCGCGGTTGGTGATGACGATGCCGTGATGGCGCCGGCCCAGGAACTCCAGCAGTGCCGCGCGGTCGACCCGGTCGTTGGTCGCGATCTTTCGTGCCATGGGTCGACCGTACCCGGATCTGGTTCTCAGGAGGGAGGACGCTGCGGGGGTGCGTGAGGTCGCCCGCGGCCGGTCCAACGCCGGGATCGCGGCCGCGCTGTTCGTCACCGAGCACACGGTGAAGACGCACGTCTCCAACCTGCTGTCCGAGCTGAACCTGCGCGACCGCGTCCAGGCGGTGGTGTCGGCCTCCGAGTCCGGCCTGGTCCGGCCGGCGAGCTGAACGGCTACTGGGACGGGCGGCGGCCGAAGATCAGCTTCCACGGCATGAGCGCCGACTCCAGCTGCACCTTCAGGCTCATCTTGGACGCGCCGTGGGTGCGGTCGGTGAACCGGATCGGCACCTCGGCGATGCGCCCGCCCGCGCGGACCGTGCGGTAGTTCATCTCGACCTGGAACGAGTACCCGTTGCTGCGGATCGAACCGATGTCGATGCGCCGCAGCGCCGAGGCCTTCCACGCCTTGAACCCGGCGGTGGCGTCGCGGACCTTCATCCGCAGCAGCGTGTCGACGTAGAAGTTCGCCCAGGCCGAGAGCGCCTTGCGGTGCCACGACCAGTCGTCGGCCACGGACCCGCCCGGCACGTACCGCGAGCCGAGCACGACGGCGACGCCCTCGTGGCGCAGCGCCTCGATCATCGCCGGAATCGCCGACGTCGGGTGTGACAGGTCGGCGTCCATCTGGACCACGATGTCGGCGCCCTCGTCGAGCGCGCGCTGCATGCCGGCCACGTAGGCCCGGCCCAGCCCGTCCTTGACGGTGCGGTGCAGCACGCCGACCGGGACCGCGGCCTCCACGGCCAGCTTGTCGGCCACTTCGCCGGTGCCGTCGGGCGAGTTGTCGTCCACGACGAGCACGTGCAGTCCCGGCAATTGCAGCGCGGTGAGCTCGGCGACGAGCTCCGGTAGGTTCTCCCTTTCGTTGTAGGTCGGCACGACAACCGTGATCTTCTGCAACTCGTCTGGCACTGATAATCCCCTAGCGCACCGGGCGCCGATCGAAGGCTCGCTGGTCCATGACTATTTGGGCGGATCCGTTCGTACGTTGCACGATATCGGACCGGCCCCACGGGGCCGTCACGACGGCAGGCTAATGGCGTTGGCCAGCTCACGCCACCACATCGCCGCATGCCCGTCCGCGATCCGGTTACGCATCGGTCACTGCCATTACCCAGAAACCATCGCTCGTACCGCGGGGAAGGCGTCAATACCGCGACACCACCACGGTCCGCCGAAGGTCCTCGGCGACGCCGTCGGTCCCGGCGGCGACCGCCGCGACGCTCGTCACGCTGCTGTTGATCTGGTTGCCCCGGCCCGAGGAGCCACAGCGCTGTCGTCCGTCGTCCCGGCGGCCCAGGCCGGAAGTTGAGCCCAAAGGGCCATCGCGCTCAGGCCGCGCCGAGTCGGGCGAGCGAGACGTGGCTGTCGGAGTTGAGACAGTCGGTTCGGGGTTGCGGCGACATATTCCGGCTCAGGGGGCGAGGGTGGTGCCGGACTCGGGCAGCCGCATCGGCTCGCCGGCGTCAAGGGGGCTCAGGGGACGAGGATGACTTTGCCGGTGACCGTGCCGGACTCGGCCAGCCGCATTGCCTCGGCGGCGTCGCGCAGCGGGATGCGGGCCGCGACCTGGGCGCTCAGCGTGCCGTCGGCGAGGCGGGCGAAGACGCGGGTGAGGTCCTCGCGCATCCGGGCCTGGAACGCCGCCGGGCGCCACTTGCCACTCCACAGGCTGTAGAAGGACGCGCGGCGGCCGTTGGGCAGCGCGTTCCACCACAGCAGGCGGGCGAGCAGGGCCAGCACGGGCAGGCGGGCGTTGCCGGCGTCGTCGCGGGTGGCCGCCGTGCCGTATGAGACCAGGGATCCGCCGCGGGCGACGAGGCGCCACGAGTCCGCGATGCCGGGGCCGCCGACGTGGTCGAACACGGCGTCGTAGCCGCCGGGGGACAGCACCCGGGCCCGCGCGGCCAGGCCGGGGGCGCGGTAGTCGAGGGGCTCGGCGCCCAGCGCGCGCACCGTGTCGTGGTGGCGCGGCGACGCGGTGCCGACGACCCGGATGCCGTCGTGCCGGGCCAGCTGGGTGAGGGTGGAGCCGACGCCGCCGTTGGCGCCGTGCACGAGGATGGTGCCGCCCGGGCGGACCCTCGCGACGCGGTACAGCATCTGCCACGCCGTGATGCCGTTGACCACGACGGTCTCGGCGGCCGCCGGGTCGACCCCGTCGGGCACGGGGACCAGCGTGGCGGCGTCGAGCAGAACCGCGGTGGACCAGCCGCCGGTCTTGGTGACCGCCGCGACCCGGGCGCCGAGCAGGGCCGGGTCGACGCCGGGACCGGTCGCCTCGACCCGGCCGACGAGGTCGTAGCCCGGGGTGAACGGGAAGGGCGGCTGGTCGTAGTACTTGCCGCGGCGCATCTGCTGCTCCGCGAAGGACACGCCGGTGGCCTCGACCCGGACGAGGGCCTGGCCGGCGGCCGGGGCGGCGAGGTCGCGGTCGCGCACGAGCAGGCCCGCGGGCTCGACGATGCCGGGAAGGACGATCTCGGTGGCGGTGTGCATGGGGTAGCCCTCCTCAGTTTGTATGTGTGCACTTGCGCCACGAAGACGGCGCCGGGGTCACGGCACGTGGCGCATCCCCTCGGTCAGGGCGCGGGCCCACGACTCGTCGACGCCGTCCAGCCCGGCGGTGACGATGAGGTGGCACAGCTGCCCGTAGGCGACGAACTCCTGGATCTGGCGGTCCGTGGCCCCCGCGGCGCGCAGGAAGTGCACGAGCCGCTTGTAGCCGGCCCGCACCGCCGCGCCGACCTCTGGCACGTCGCTGACGCTCTGCGCGTGGACCTGCAACAGCAGCAGGTCGCGGTCGGCGATGAGGTCGGCGTAGGCGTCCCCGATGGCCTCGAGCAGCTTCGCCGGCTCGTCGGTGCCGGCCCGCTCGGCGGCCGCCTCCAGCGTGGCCATGATCCGGTCGTAGCAGGCCTCGACGGCCGCCACGAACAGGCCCTGCTTGCCCGAGAACAGCCGCAGGGCGTAGGCCTCCGAGATCCCGGCCGCCGCGGCCACGGCCGTCACCGGGGTCGCGTGGTAGCCGTTGCGGGCGAACACGGACACGGCGCGGTCGAGAACGGTGGCCCGGCGGGCCTCGGCGGTACTACGCATGTAAGTCAGTACACACTTACAAACTTCCGGTGTCAACCCGCGGCCCGGGGGTTGCGTGGCGGAGCGTCCCGGACGGTCAGCGCTGGGGGCGGGGGAGGCCGGGCGGCTGCTCGGCCCGGTCCTGGGCGGCCATCGCGGCCATGGCGGTGTGGTAGCGGGCCCGGTCGATCCGGCCGGCGAGCAGCAGCCGGACCGCGTCGCGCTCGAACCGGTCGCGGCGGCGCTGGGCGGTGCGGGCCAGCCACAGGGCCAGCCGGGGGCGGTAGCGGTCGTCGGCGGCACCGCGGGCCCGCAACGCGATCAGGTGCATGACGACCAGGGCGAGGTACCCGCATATGGCCAGCGCGGCGACGCACAGGGCGGCCACTTCCGGGCTCACGTTCGTCCTCTCCCTCGCTCGCGTTGCGGCGCGGTGCGACTCCATCGACGAGAGTAGGCGGTTCGTGCCCGCCCCGGCGGTGATTTCCCGATCAGCGCACGGGTATGCGCCGGGTGAGCGGGCCGCAGATCACCGTTGGGTGGCCCCCGCCGACCTCGGCCGTCACCGCCCGGCACCGCGGGCCGGCCGGCAGGTCCTGCGGATCGGGCGCCAGCGGCATACCGGGCACGATTGCGGCAAACCGTAAAGGCGGTGCCGGGCGTGCCGATGGCCGGGTGGAGGGGTGTCGGCATGCAGGAAACGCAACAGCGCAAGGGGCGCTCGCTGCGCGCCCGGGTGTACCTGGTGGTCGCCGTGTGCGCGGTGCCGGCCGTGATCGGCAGTGCCGTCGGGCTCGGCCAGACCCACGACAGCGTGGTCGACCTCGACGCGCGGTCGGTGCGGCCGCTGGCCGCGCTCGGCGACCTGCGCGACATGGAGGGCGACACCCGGGTGCAGGTGTGGGAGTACCTCGCCGCCGCCCCGGCCGACCGGCAGGCCATGCGGGCCGACATCGCCCGGACCGACCGCAGCGCCGACGCCGACATCGCCGACTACCTCGCCACGCACGCCGGGGCCGGCGCCGATCGCGAGCGGCTCATGGGCGACTTCGCCGGGAAGCTGCACGCCTGGCGCGCGGTGCGCGACCAGCAGGTTCTGGCCGCCGCCGACGCCGGGCGGCCCGACGCGGCGTACGCCGCCGCCGGCGGGGCCCTCGCGGACGCGAACGAGGCCATGGCCGGCCCGCTCGACAAGCTGTTCACCGCCGAGGTCTCCGCCGCCAGGGCCCGCGTCGATGCCTCCAACCGCGGCTACACGCGGGTCCGGTTGCTCGTCACCGGCATCATCCTGCTCGGGCTGGGCCTCGCGGTCGCCGCCGCGCTGCTGCTGACCCGCTCGGTGCTGGCCTCGGCCCGGCGCATCAGCGGCGTGCTGCACGCCGGGGACCGCACCCGGCGCATCGGCGCGAACCCCGACGCCAGCGAGATCGGCGACCTGGGCCGGCAGCTGGACCGGATGTTCGAGGCGATGCAGGAGCAGGAGGAGCACCTGCAGCGCGAGCGGGCGGCCAAGGAGGCCCAGCTGGTGCGCAACACGGTGCGCCAGCAACTGGCCGAGCAGAGCACCCGCCGGCGGGCCGGGGAGATCCTCGAACGGACCAGCGGGGCGGTGCTCACCGAGCTGCGCAACGTCATGGCCCAGGCCGACGCGGTGCTCGGCGCGGCCGACTCGATCGAGCGGCAGGCGTCGTCGGCCTACGAGGTCACCCGTACCGTCGTCGGCCGGGCGTCCACTGTGGACACCGTCGTCGGCGCGGTCAACGCGAGCCTGGGACGGGTCGACGGGATCGCCACGCTCATCGCCGGCATCGCCGGGCAGACCAACCTCCTCGCGCTCAACGCGACCATCGAGGCGGCCCGGGCGGGCGCGGCCGGGCGCGGCTTCAGCGTCGTGGCCGGCGAGGTGAAGGCCCTGGCCTCGAAGACCAAGGACTCCACCGACGAGATCGCCACCACGGTGGAGGCCCTCGGCGCCGACGCCGCCGCGATGGCCTCGGTCATCGCCGACATGAGCGACGGCGTGGTCTCCGTCGGCGGCGTCACCGCCGAGCTCAACGACGTCTCGGTGCGCCAGCGCGACGCCGTGCACCGGCTGGTGCAGAGCGTCCGCGAGGCGGTCGGCCGGGTCGAGGCGCTCAACCAGGTGACCGACCGCCTCGAACGGCGCCGGCACAGCCGGGCCGCCGTCGAGGGCCGGATGACGATCCGCGTCGGCGAGCGCAGCCACGACGTGGAGCTGCTCGATCTGAGCATCAGCGGCGTACGCTGCGCGGTCGTGCCGCAGTGGCACGCGAGCGTCGGCGGCCCGGTCGAGCTGACCCTCGAGTTCGGCACCGACCGCATCACGGCCCGCGGCCGCGTCGTGCGCCTCATCGACGGCGAGTACGGCGAGGAGGCCGGTATCGAGTTCCAGCAGCTCGACCCGGCCGCCCAGGCCCGTATCGACACGTTCCTGGGGCATCTCCTGCGCCCGGAGCAGGCCCAGGAGATGCTCACCGGGTGAGTGTTGCCGCGAGCGCTACGCCGAGTAGCCGCGGGCGGCGATCCAGTTGGCCATGTTCCAGGTCGACATCCAGTAGGTGCGCGAGCCGAACATGCCCGACGGGTCGGCGACCTGCACCGCCCGGCCGCGGTCGCGGTAGCCGACCAGCGTGATGTAGTGGCCGCCGGAGAACTCGTGGTAGACGCCGCTCTCGTCGGTGGCGCCGCCGACGATGTTGGCCACCACGGCCCGCCCGCTGCTCATCGCCGCGACGGCGTCGCGCTGCAACTGCTCGGCCTGGGCGCCGGTGGCCTGCTGGCCCGGGATCCAGCGGGTGCGGTACTCGTCCTTGCCCAGCACCCCGTTCATCGCCCGGGTCACGTCGGCCGCCGAGTTCGTGCCGTTGACCGTGGTGCCCAGGCGGGCGGCGAGGTCGCCCTGTGACAACGCGACGCCCGAGGAGGTCAGCGCCATGCGGGTCGAGGCCGGGCCGCAGTAGTAGTAGTTTGGTTGGAACTGGAAGTCATAGTCGACGGAGTGCGCCTCCGGCGAGGTCAGCAGCGGGTCGGGGGCCGGCGGGTCGGCCGGTTTGCCGGGCGCGGCGGTGGCCAGCGCGGGCGCGGCCGCCTTGGCGGTGTGGGCGTCGGCGGGTTCGGACGTCTGGTGGAGCACGGCGGCCGTCGTCACCGTGGCGGCGAGCATGGCGGCCGAGCCGATCAGCGCGGGGACCGGCCGCCGGGTCAGCGTGCCGAGATCTGGGTAGCGCACAGCGGAACTCCTTCCGGTGCCGCCTACCGGGTTAGCTGACGGGTTCGGGCGGGAAAGATCGCCCTACCACCGGACCGTGAGGGCCGGTGGATTCACCCCGGGACTGCGATGGGTCCCCGGCTCGCCTACGCGACTCGGCGGATCGGGGCCGGCGCCACCCGTTCGGGGGCAGAGGGTCCGGCCCGGACGCCGCGACATTACTGATCGGTATCCGGGCCGGGAACGGGGGTCCGAAATGCTGCGACCTGGCGGTCAGGCGACGGCGAGATCCATGCCGCGGCGGCCGGTCGGGTTGAGGTCGGCCAGCTGGAAACGATCCGGCCAGGCACGCTCGTAGTGCTCCTCCGGGAAGTCCGACGGGCTCGAGCCGGTCTCGAAGGCCGCCCGGACGTCCGCCGCGTAGCGCTCGTTGCGCGGGCACCACGGGGCGGCCGGGATGTACATGACGTTGCCCCAGCCGCGCTGCCGCCGCACCGGCGCGACGCTGTGGATCATGTCGCTGTGCCACCACACGGAGTCGCCGGCGCGCACGTCGGGGATGCCGGCCAGCGCCCGCACGAGCAGCGGGTGCCAGCGCTCGTTGGCCGGGAAGACCTGGTTCACCGTCACGCCGCACATGTCGTCCTCGGGCACGTCGGACAGCAGGGGGCGCAGCATCAGGTACGCCATCGCCGCCGGGATGGGGACGGTGTGCAGGACGCCCTGGTCGTGGTCCATGTCCGACAGTGCGGTCCAGCCCTGGAAGGTGCGGAAGGCCGAGCACATGGTCGTGCCCGGGTACTGCGGCCCGTCGGTGCGGTAGGCCGCGTCCCAGGGGTCGTAGGCCTCCACCGAGCCGTCGAACAGGTGCCGGAACGCCCGCTGGTAGGACTCGGTCATCCACAGGTCGAGCGTCCCCGGGTCCAGATGCGGGTTGAGGCCGGCCGAGTCGGCGCCCTCGGGCCGGCGGCGGATGCGGTCCGGGTAGAGCGAGTCGCGGTCCGGGTCGAACCACCGGACCCCTTCCGAGTCGTACTTCCACTGCCGGTTCAGGAACGCCTGCACGCGCGCCATGCGGTCGCTCGTGCGGGCCTGCATCTGGGCCGGGGACCAGTAGATCGGGTAGATCTCGGGCCGCGAGCCGACGGTGCCGAAGAAGTCGTCGCCGGGGCCTCGGTACTGCTCGAAGAAGCGGTTGCCCTCGACGTACTCGACGATGTTGCGGTCCCAGCCCAGCGCCTCGTCGCGGTCGAAGTGCCCGCGCACGACCACGCAGCCGCGCCGGTGTAGCAGCTCGGCCTGCCCGGCCGGGACGGTGCCGGCGGCGATGTCGGCGTAGTCGATGACCGGCCAGACCTGCTCGCCGCGGGCCCGCGCCGCCTCGATCTGCTCGACCTCGGCCTCGACGCGCCGCTCGACCGCGGCGAAGACCTCCTCGACGGTGCGCCCGGACGCCGCGATGCGGGCCCGGATCGCGGCCTTGACCTCGCGGATCGCGCCGGGCAGGTCCGCCGGCGTCTCCTCCCAGTGCGGCAGGGCTGGTGCAGACACGGCCGCCCCCCTCTCGTTCTAGTCAGGACTCCTTATTTGTATCTCGACGGTACGCACCCGCCCCACTTCTAGGCAAGACTCCTGACTAGAATCCGTATGTGGACGTTGCCAGGCCCTCACTGGAGCTGGTCCGCTCGCTGACCGACGAGCACGTGCTGCGCGCGCTGATGCGCCACCGCCGCCTGACCCGGGCGGAGCTGGCCGCGCAGACGGGGCTGTCGAAGCCGACGGCGGGGGAGAGCGTGCGCCGCCTGGCCGAGCGCGGCCTGGTCACCGACACCGGCGAGCGCACGCCGGGCGGCCGGGGGCGGGGGCGGGTCGGCTCCTACTACGCCTTGACCCCGGCGGCCGGCGCCGCGCTGGCCGTGTCGATCGCGCCGAGCGGCGTCACGGGCGAACTGCTGGACGCCTACGGCGACGTGATCGCCCGCGCCCACCGCACGCTGGGGCGCCCGGCGGTCTCCGAAAACGTGGGCGCGGCCCTGGCCGAGGTCGCCGCCGAACTGGCCGCCGTGGCCGCATCGCCGGTGGGTTTTCGCGGCCCGGAGCCCGGGGGCGCGGGCCTCATGGCTCCGGAACCCGGAGGCGCGGACCTTCGGAATCCGGCGCTCGGTGGCGCGGCGCTTGGGGGCGCGGACCTTCGGGATCCGGCGCTCGGGGATCGGGCGCCCGAGGGTGCGGTGCTTGGGAGTGCGGCATGCAGAGATGTGACGCTCGGGAGTGCGACGCTTGAGGGTGTGGACCTTCGAAGCTCGACGTTCGGGGGTGCGGCGCTTCAGGATGCGACGCTCGGCGGCACGGCGCTTCAGGATACGGCGCTCGGCGGCACGGCGCTTCGGGATGCGGCGCTCGGTGATGCGGCGCTCGGTGATGCGGCGCTCGGGGGTGCGGCGCTCGGGGGTGCGGCCTCACTGGAGGGCGGCATATCCGGAAAGTCGGGCACGGCGGCGGGTGAGGGCGGGCCCGGCGGAAGAGTGCGGCTGGCCGTGGTGGCGGCGGCGGATCCGGTGGACCGGGAGAGCGGGCGGCTGGTGCAGCTGCCCGACTCGCCGTTCCTCATCGGGGAGCTGGACCCGGTGGCGGTGCTCGGGCCGCACGTGGCGGGGCCGGTCGTCGTGGACAACGACGTCAACTGGGCGGCGCGGGCCGAGCGCGAGCACGCCGGGGACGACTTCGCGTACCTCTATCTCGGCGAGGGGCTCGGGTGCGCGGTGGTCGGCGACGGCGAAGTGGCCCGGGGGCGCCACGGGCTGGCGGGGGAGATCGCGCACCTGCTGACCGTCGGGCCGCACGGCCGGGCGGTGCCGCTCATCGAGGTCTTCGGGCCGCTCGGCGTGCGGCTGCCGGGTTCGACCGCGATCGACGCCGACGCCCTGCTGGCCGCGACCGCGGCGCCCGCCCCGCTGGCCGCGGCCAACCGGCGGGCGGTGGGCGTGGCGGTGGCCGGGGTGATCGCCGCGGTCGTGGCGCTGGCCGATCCCGGGCGGGTGGTCGTGGGGGGCACGTGGGGGCCCGCGCTCATCGATGCGATCCGGGCCGGGGTGGGGGAGCATGCCCGTGCGGTACCGCTGCAGACCGCCGCCGTGACGCAGGAGCCCGCGCTGGCCGGTGCGCGCCGCGACGCCCTCGAACGGCTGCGCGCGGCCATCGTCGCCGACGCGGCGGCCGGACCCGCCACACCCGCGTGAGCCCGGCGCTCGGGTAGGGCGTCGGGGAAGGCCGGCACTGCCGTGGCGAGCGGCGCGGCGACGTGCGGCCGCGGCGGCCGAAACTGCCCGGTGTCGAGCAACGCCGGCACGGTCGCGGCGGCCGGCGTCCCCGCATCCATGGGCGCCCGGCACGTGCTGGCCAGCAGTCATCCGTCCCGCTGCAGGCGCGGGTGGGCCGATATCAGGCGCGGGCGCGGCGGGCCAGGCGCTCGGCGTCGACGATAAGGACGCTCTTGCCGTCCAGGCGCAGCCAGCCGCGGGAGACGAAGTCGGCCAGGGCCTTGTTCACCGTCTCCCGTGAGGCGCCGATGAGCTGGGCGAGCTCCTCCTGGGTCAGGTCGTGGTTGACCCGCAGCGCGCCGCCGTCGCGGGTGCCGAAAGGGCCGGCCAGCTGCAGCAGCTTCTTGGCCACGCGGCCCGGCACGTCGGTGAAGATCATGTCGGCCAGGGCGTCGTTGGTGCGGCGCAGCCGGCGGGCGAGGACCCGCAGCAGCTGCTCGCTGATCTCGGGGCGGCGGGTCAGCCAGGGGCGCAGGGCCGGCTTGGTCAGCCGGGCCAGCCGCGACTCGACCACGGCCGTGGCGGTCGCGGTGCGCGGGCCCGGGTCGAAGAGGGCCAGCTCGCCGACCATGTCGCTGGGGCCCATGATGGCGATGAGGTTCTGCCGGCCGGCGGTCGAGCCGCGGCCCAGCTTGAGCTTGCCGCTGATGACGATGTAGAGGCTGTCGCCCAGCTCGCCCTCGGTGAAGAGGACCTCGCCGCGGTGCAGGTCGACGTGGTCGAGGCCGGCGGCGAGCTCCTCGGCGGCCTCGGGATCGATGCCTTGCATGATGCCGCTGCGGGCGAGCACCTCGTCCACGCCACCGTCCTCCAGTTGTCGAGGCATCGACCATACCGCGTGCGTCGCGCGACCGGACCGGCACCGACGGGCACCGATCCCTGCCGGGCGGCGGCGACGCGATGCCCGTGCTGGCGTTTCGCTACCGCGCGTCGGCCGAACCGCCATGCGCCGCCCCGAGCGCGCTGTCCGGTTCCCGACTCTCCGGACGGCAAAATCAGCGACACGGCGGCAACCCTCACCGTCGGTGGTCGATCGAACCGGGGCAAACCGCATCGAATCCGGTCACCTCTGCGTCGCGGCGACGAAACCTGGACGGTCTACGGTCACGCACCGGACGGTGACCGTCTAGGGTAGTCGCGTCGCTGGCGGGCGACTGTTTGACGGGGGAGGAACTGGCGTGTTGCGACGATTGCTGCCCAGGCCGGACAGCGGCGAGGGGCTGATGCGCTTCGGCGTGCGGCTGCTCGTCGTGGTGCTGTGCGCGGTGACACTACTGCAGGCGATGCGCCCGGCCGTGTACTCCACGCGCCAGGGCGTCGACTCTATCCGCAACCGCAGCAACGAGCAGGCGGCGCCGCGGCACATGGAGGAGCAGCTCGGCCGGGACATCCATGAGCAGATCCCGGCCGGCACCCGGGTCGCCGTCGTGGACGAGGACCTCAACTGGCGGCTCCGGCTGGCCGCCGCGGCGACCAACCAGGGCATGGTCGTGGTCGGCGACACCGTCGCGCGGACCCCCGTGGTCGGCTCGGGCGTCCAGCTGGAGATCTGGCGGGAGTCCGACCCCGCCGCGCCGTACGGCGTCCGCCTCATGACCCGCAAGCCGGTGACCTCGTGATCACCAGTGCGCTCGGCGTCCTGCTGCTGGCCGCCGCCGGGCTGCCGCTCGGCTTCGCGCTGACCCGGTCCTGGCCGCTCGCGCTCGTGTTCTCCCCGCTGACCGGGGCGGCGGTGGCGGCCGCCGGCGTGCTGCTCATGACCTGGTGCACCGGGCCGCTGCTGCTGTGGGTGGCGCCGGTCTTCCTGTTCACCGTCTGGCTGGCCTGGCGCCTGCGGCGGCTCGCCCCGCTGGCCCACGGGCGATGGGGCGACGCGCTGCTGTTGTTCGTGCCGCTGATCCCGCCGTACCTCATGCTCGCCCAGGAACCGATGGGCTGGGACGCCCACATGATCTGGTGGATGCACGCCGGCTACTTCGCCGAGGGCGGCGAGTTCACCCGCTTCGCGACGGGCAACCTGTCGATCGGCTTCGGCCATCAGGACTACCCGCCGATGAGCTCCGCCGCCGTGGCGCTGGTCTGGAAGGCGCTCGGCACGCGCGACTACTACCCGGCCTCGATCGTCACGGGTGTCGTGACGATGGCGACCGGCGCCGCGGTCGTCTACGCCGTGCGCACGGTGACGGCCAAGGCGCCCGCGCTCGTGTCATGGCCGGCGGCGATCGCGGTCGGCCTCTCGGCGTTCAGCCCGCTGTGGATCGTGCCGACGGCCGGCTTCAGCGACGCCATGTGCGCGTCCGCGTTCGCCGCCGGCGCGGTGCTGCTGCTGTTCGGGTCCGACCCGTTCAGCCGGCGGACCCTGCCGCTGACCCTGCTCCTGCTGTGCGCGGCCGGCCTCATGAAGAACGAGGGCCAGAGCATGGTCATCGCGCTGGCGCTGGTGGGCTCGGTGAAGTACCGCCGCAACATCCGCCATCTCGGGTGGGTCTGGCTGCCGGTCGCGGTCTCGGGGGTCTGGTCCGTCACCGTCCGGCTCCTGGGCGCCCAGACCGATGTGCTCACGGGCGGCCGGTTCGGCAAGCTGCTGCACGGCGACCCGGACACGACCGGACGGTTCGACACGGTCTTCTCGACCATGTACCACCGGGTCGACCAGGTCCTCGTGTTCGCCCTGGCCGTCGTGGTGCTGGGGTTGCTGTTCCTGCGCCGGCGCCGGCGGGAGTTCGGGCTGGCGCACGACCTGTGGCTGTGGGCGGTCGTCGCACTGTACTGGGGCGCGCTCACGTTCATCTATATGATCACGCCGAACGACCTCAAGTGGCACCTCGGCACCTCCGTCGACCGGGTCGTGATCTGTGCCGTGGTGCTAGCTTGCGCCAGCGCCGCATGTTGGGCCGCGGTGGCCTGGTATCAGCCTGCCGCGACCGACCCGCCGGCCGTCGACCCCTCGACGGCCGACAATCACGCTGCCTCCGGGAGTCAACGGTGAAACTGTCCATCCTCATGCCGGTCTACAACGAGGAAGCCCGCCTCGAGGAGGCCCTCAAGCAGGCGCTGAACGTGCAGTACCCCTGCGAGATCGAAATGGTCGTGGTCAACGACGGGAGCAAGGACCGCACCGCCGAGATCCTGGCGGCGGCCACCGACCCCCGGCTCCGCCCGATCCACCACCCGGTGAACCAGGGCAAGGGCGCGGCGATCAAGACCGCGGTGCAGAACGCCACCGGGAAGTACATGGTCATTCTGGACGCGGACCTGGAGTACGACCCCGAGGACATCCCGAAGCTGATGCGCCCGGTCCTCGACGGCGGCGTCGACGTGGTCTACGGCAATCGCACGTTCGGTAGCCACGCCGCGTTCTCGTTCTGGTACGTGATGGGCAACCGGGCCGTCACCACGTTCGCGAACATCATGTTCAACTGCTACATCAGCGACCTGGAGACCTGCTTCAAGCTGATGCCGGTGGAGCTGTACCGCTCGCTCAACATCAAGTCGAAGGGCTTCGGCATGGAGGCGGAGGCGACCGGCAAGCTGCTGCGCCGCGGCATCCGCCCCTACGAGGTGCCGATCGCCTACCGCGCCCGCACCCGCGAGGAGGGCAAGAAGATCACCTGGCGCGACGGCGTCGAGGCGCTGTGGATCATCACCCGCGAGCGCCTCCGCAAGCCCCCGCGCGTCAAGGCCGCCTGAGCGCCTCGGACAGCAGGAAGGGCCCGCCCACGGCGGGCCCTTCCTGCTTGTCGGCCTCAGGACGACGGCTGCGGCTGCGTCAGGAATGGGGCCAGGGCGCCGGTGATGTAGTCGCGGTCGCTGCTGTCCAGGGACTCGCCGGTCCAGGTCTCGGCCAGCTCGACGGTCTCGCCGCTGTGCAGCGTGACCGAGAACTTGATGGGGAGCTTCTTGAGGATCGTGGCCGACCGCACGTCCTCGTAGGGCACGAACCGGTACCGCAGGGCCAGCTTCTCCAGCGGGGCCGAGCGCAGGATCATGACCAGCCGCTGCTTGCCCTTGTCGGTGGACTTCGGGCAGGGCACCAGGATCAGGCCGTTGTCCAGGATGAGCACGTCGTAGTGCTCCTTGCCGGGCGCGGTCATGTTGGCGATGCCGCCGAGGAGCTCGGCGCCGTCCGCGCTGGCCTTGGCCGACTGCTGGCGGACCGCGGCGAAGTCGATGCCCAGCTCGGCCAGGCGCGCGCGGGCCTGCGGCACCGTCGCCGGGTCCAGCGCCAGCGTGCCGATCTCGCCGACGCCCATGTCGGTGCCGTCGGTCCGCACGAACTTCGCGCCGGCGGTCCACGAGTGCTGCCAGCGGCCCAGGCCCTGGGCGCGGGCGGCGATGGCGATCGCGGCGCCGATGATGCCGCTCAGCGCCCGGCGCTGGTCGTCGGGGTCGGCGTGCGGCTCGACCGACCGGGCCAGCTCCGCGGTCCTGCCCTGCTCGGTGACCGCCAGCACCAGTCCGAGGTCGCCCTGCGGGGCGCCGCCGATGCGGGCCGCGGCCCGGAAGAGGGCGTCGACGCCGCGCTGGGCGCCGGCCGCGATGCCGGCGTCGGTGAGCTCCTCCCAGGACAGCAGCGTCTTGTCCTCGATGTTCAGGGCGTGCTGCTGCAGTTGCTGGGCGAGCCGGGCCGGGTCGGCGAGCAGCACGGCGGCGGGCCGCTCGTCGGGGGCGACGCCGGAGTCCGGCATGGCCTGCATCGCGCGGATGCGGTCGGCGATCGGCGGGTGCGAGTCCCACCGCGACTTCTCGGCCGGCGGGGCGCTGGAGCGCAGCTCGGCGATCTCGCCGGAGCGGCCCTGCAGCAGCTGGCCGAAGCCGCCGAAGACGTCGCGGGGGGCGAGCTTGGCCTCCCAGCCGATGGTGACGTACCGGTTGACGAAGAAGTTCCAGGCGGCGTCGAGGACGGGCAGGTCGCGCATCGCGGAGACGGCCGTGGCGCGCCCGGCGACCCGCACCGAGAACTCGTCGGCCTCGTACTCCATGCGCCGGCTGACCGCCTGCTCGACCAGCACGTAGAGGCGGGCGTAACCGCGGAAGATGTACCCCACGAACGACGACGAACCGATCTGCACGATGGTCTGCACGATCGCCATCCGCCCCCGGTGGGCGAGGGCCCCGAGCTTGGTGTGGCTGCCGGAGTAGTGGCCCAGCTCGTGGGCGAGCACGGAGCGCAGCTGGCCGACGTTGAACGCCTGCAGCAGCGGCATCCCGACGTACATGATGCGCCGCCCGCCGACCAGGCCGAGCAGCCGCGTGTGCTCCATGACGGCGGCGTTGACGTCCGGGATGAGCCGGATCTCGTCGGGGGCGCGGGTGCCGACCCGGTGCGCGAGGTCGTGCGCGGTGTCCCACAGCCCGCGGGCCTCCTGCGGGGTGAGCGGCAGCCCCTCGGGCTCGCCCGGCTTGGCCCGCAGGATGCGCCAGAAGGCGACCAGCAGGCCGCCCGCGACGGCGAGGGTGACGTAGGCGAACTTGCCGGCGATGGCGCCGGTGTGCACGCTGTACAGCCACACCGTGATGGCCCCGAGGGCCGCGATGATGGCGATGGCGAGCAGGTAGAACCCGGCGAGCAGGGCGACGGAGATGGCCGCGCGGACCGTGGTCTTCATGGTTGAGCTTCCCCCGGCGGTGTGCGTGAGGAAGACAGTATGCGCACCGCTGAGCGAGTTGTCAGCACCGATACGCTGCCGCGGTAGTCTCGGCGGATGATCACGGAGATCGGGGTGGAGCTCGGCGACGGGCGGCTGTTGCACGTGTACGACACCGGCGGGGACGGCCCGGTCGTGTACTGGCACCACGGCACGCCCAACATCGGCGAGCCGCCCGAGCCGCTGTTCGCCGCCTCGGACCGGCTCGGCATCCGGTGGAT
Source organism: Dactylosporangium sp. NPDC051485 (assembly GCF_040682015.1). Taxonomy (NCBI): domain Bacteria; kingdom Bacillati; phylum Actinomycetota; class Actinomycetes; order Micromonosporales; family Micromonosporaceae; genus Dactylosporangium; species Dactylosporangium sp. NPDC051485. The sequence continues at coordinate 16,230 of NZ_JBFAZW010000046.1, read as the reverse complement.
CGCGCACTCGCGGCCCGGCTACGGCGCGTCGGCCCCCGCGCCGGGCCGCAGCGTCGCCTCCGTCGCCGCGGACGCCGCGGCCGTGGCCGACGCGCTCGGGGTGCGGCGGTTCGCGGTCATGGGGCACTCCGGCGGCGGGCCGCACGCGCTGGCCTGCGCCGCGCTGCTGCCCGACCGGGTCGGGGCGGTGGTGAGCATCTCGGGACTGGCGCCGTTCGAGCCCTCGACGGCGTCCGGCTTCGACTGGTACGCCGGGATGGCCGACGGCTCGCTGAGCACCCTGCGCGCGGCGCGCGAGGGCCGGGCCGCCTACGAGCAGCACCTGAAGGGCGCGACCGGCGAGGAGGACATCGGGTTCCTGCCGGCCGACTGGGACGCGCTGCAGAGCGACTGGGCCTGGTTCGACCGGATCGTGCCCGCCGCGCTCGTGATGGGCCCGGCTGGGCTCATCGACGACGAGCTGGCCGGGTCCGGGGCGTGGGGCTTCGACCCGGCCGCGGTCGCCCAGCCGGCACTGCTGCTGCACGGCGCCGCCGACCGCATGGTGCCCAGCACCCACAGCGAGTGGCTGGCCGGCCGGCTGCCCGCGGCCGAGCTGCGGATCGTCCCCGATGCCGGCCACATCACCGTCATGCGCCACGCCGCCGAGGCCCTGGAGTGGCTCGCCGCCCACCCGTGAGGCCCCCGGCCGCTACGCCGAGCGGGCGGCGAGCCACTCGCCGAACTTCGAGGCGTCGATGCGCTCGTCGTGGACCCCCGCCGCGGCGTCCGACGCCAGCCAGACGATGGGCGGACCCATCACCGACGGGTCCAGGAACGTGCGGCCGGTCGCGAACGCGTCGGGCGGCAGCATCCCGGTCGCCGTCGGGCCGCCGGGCAGCAGCAGGTTGACCGTCACGCCCGAGTCGCGCAGCTCCGCGGCCATGATGCGGGACAGGGACTCGCTGGCGGCGCGGGACGGGCCGTACGGGACGAAGCCGGCGCGGGTCATCGTCGACTCGCTCACCGCGACGTTGACGATGCGCCCGCCGCCGCGCGACAGCAGCCGCGGGGTCACCTCACGGGCCATCAGGAAGTAGCCCGTCAGGTTGGTGTCCAGCACGGCCCGGAAGCCGGCCGGGTCGACCTGCCAGAACGGCCGCGGTTCGGTCATGAAGCGCGGGTTGACGCTGCGCATGCCCAGCCCCGCGTTGTTGACGAGCATGTCCAGGCCGCCCAGGCGGGTCCAGGCCGCGTCGACCGCGCGGGCCACGGAGCGCTCGTCGCGCACGTCGAGCGCGAGGCCGACGGCGCCGGGCAGCGGGGCGGCGGCCGCCCTCGCCCGCCCGCCGTCGCGGCCGGTGAGGGCGACCCGGGCGCCGGCGGCGGCCAGCGCTGTGGCCATGGCCAGGCCGAGGCCGCCGGTCGCGCCGGTGATCAGCACCCGTGGGACGCTCATGCGGCCGACGCTAAGGATTCGAGCGCGCTCGAAGTCAAGCGCGCTGCGCCGGCTGCGCCGGCTGCGCCGGCTGCGCCAGGAACGATCGCAGGATGGGCAGGACCGCTCCCGCCTGCATCGCCCCCATGTGATCGAGCCCGTCGAGGACCCGGACCTGCCAGCCGAGCGCCTCGAGGTCGGCCCGCCCGTCGATCAGCGGGCGGGCCATGCTCACGTGGACGCCGCCCCACCGCTCGTCGTAGTCGATCTCGTCGGCCGACCCGGCGAAGACCAGCCGCGGGCAGCGCAGCCGTTGCAGGGCGGCCCGCTCGTCGAAGCCCTGCAGGGCCTCGTACAGCGTCACGAACTGCCGGGTCTGCCCCTCCGACAGCGTCACCTCGGCCGTGGACCAGTCCGCGTCGGCCGCCGCGGGCTTGCGGTCCCTCGGCTGCCCGGTCGCGTTCGACACGGCCCTCGCATGGGTCGCGGTGGTCACCTTCAGCATCTCGGCCTGCGGGCCGCCCAGCGGCGGGTAGCCGCCCATCGCCAGGGCGGCGACCCGCTCGGTCCGCAGGGCGAGGTGCAGCCCGGCCAGGGCCAGCCACGAGTATCCGTAGTAGGCGAACCGGTCCACCCCGGCGGCGTCGGCCACGGCGGTGACGTCGGCGGCGACGTTCGCGGGCGTGAGGGTGTCCGGCTTCGGTACGGCGAGCACGTGCCCCTCGTAGTCGAACGCCACGACGGTGAAGGCGTCGGCCAGCCCGTCGATGAGGGTGCGGCCGAGCGCCGGGTCGGCGCCCCACCGGCGCAGTTCCTCGGCCCCCGCACCCTCGATCGGGACGGGGTTGACGGGCAGCAGCACGGCGGGCCCGGCGCCGTGCACCTCCACGCCGATCGTGCTGCCGTCGTGCAGTCGTACCTGTTCCGCGATAGCCATGACCTCTACTGTATCGTTGAACCTGGTAGTGAAGGTCGTACCCGCGCTGTGCTGGAGGAGTGGGCCTGAAGCCTCAAACGGTGGTACACCGCCCGGTCGACCTCGCGCGGGAGCACGGCATCTCGCCGCAGACCGTGCGCAACTACGAGCGCGACGGCGTCATCCCGCCGGCCGAGCGCACCGCCAGCGGCTACCGCAGGTATACGGCGGTCCACGCTTGCGCGCTGCGGGCCTACCTGGCGCTGGTGCCCGCCCACGGCTACGCGACCGCCGGCGACGTCATGCGGGCCATCGCCGCCGGCGAGCCCGACGCCGCGCTGCGCGCCATCGACGGCAGCCACGCCCAGCTGCTGCGCGACCGCGAGACGCTGGACGGCGTGGAGGCCGCCGCGCACCTGCTGGCCGGGTCGCCGCCGTCCCCGCCGGCGTCCGGTCCGCAGCTGCCGATCGGCGCGCTGGCCCACCGGCTCGGCGTGCGCCCGGCGACCCTGCGCAAGTGGGAGCGGGCCGGCATCCTGCGCCCGGTCCGCGACTCCTCGACCCGGCAGCGGGCCTACCGGGCCGAGGACGTGCGCGACGCCGAGCTGGCCCACCTGCTGCGCCGGGGCGGCTACCTGCTGCGCCCCATCGCCGCCGTGGTCGAGCAGGTCCGCACGGCCGGCGGCACCGAGCACCTCGCCGACCTGCTGCACACCTGGCGGGCCCGCCACGCCGCGAGGGGCCGCGCGATGCTCACCGCGGCCGCCCGCCTCGAGGAGTATCTCCGCGTGCTCGGTCCGGGCGGGGCGCCCGCCGGCGGGTGACCGCGACGGGTATCGGCCGCTCGCCGTCCGCGGCTACGCCGGGTGTCCGGCCAGGTCACCGGCCTGGGCGGCGGCCACGATCAGGGACTCGATCTGGCGCAGGCCGGCCTCCAGCATCGGCGGGGAGACGGCCGTGGTGTCGACCCGCCACGTCAGCTCGAGACCCTCCTCCGCCGCGTCGACGTGCAGGAACGAGGTCGCGTTGAACTCGTCCGAGCGGGGGCCCCAGCGCAGCCGCGAGGCCGGCAGCGCGGCGCTGATCTCGCGCGGGGACGGCGGCGGCCCGTCGGCGCCGCCCCGGGCGGCCGAGCGGCGGCGGTCGTTGAAGTAGCAGAGGGTGTCCAGCTCCTCGCCGCGCTCCTGGCCGACCCGCTCGACCAGCGCCCACAGGTCCTTCGGGTGGTAGTAGGCGTGCATGCCGGCGGCCAGCTGGGCGCTCCAGGCACGGGCGACGACCTCGTCGAAGGGGGCGGCAGCCTCGTTGAGGGAGGCGGGAGAATCGTTGAGGGAGGCCGGAGACGTGTCGATGACGGCCAGGCCGGCCTGGGCGAGGTTGCTCACCGAGGCGGCGAAGCCGGGGCGGAAGCGGTTGCTGACCACGATCCGGAACGCGCCGACGGGCTGGCCGGAGAGGCTGGCCAGCATCGACGCGTAGGCGGCGAGCAGCACCGTGCCGGAGTGGACCTTCGTGCGGCCGGCGACGGCGGCCAGGGCCAGGTCGGTCGCCGGGGTGGTCAGGGTCGCCTCGTGCCAGCGCTCGCCGGCCGGCTCCAGGCGGCGGGGGAAGCGGCGGGGGGCGATGGCGCGCAGGTGCCGCTCCCAGTAGCGCAGCGACGCCTCGTGCGCCCGCCGGGCCGGCCGCCCCCGCTGGGCGCGGGTCAGGTCCAGGGGCTGGATGCCCTCCACCGGGGCGAGCGCGGCGCCGGTGTCCGGGTCGAGGTTGGCCAGGTCGGCGACGAGGGCCTCGAAGCCGTACCCGTCGATGACCATGTGGCAGTAGAGCGCGACGAGGTGCAGGGCCCGCTCGCCGTCGGCGACGACCGCCATCCGTACCGGCCAGTCGGCCCACGGGTCCCACGGGGCCTTCTCGTAGCGCTCGCGGATCTCCTCGGGCGAGTCGCCGGCGGCGTAGACCTCGAGCGTGACCTCGCCGGCCGGGGCGAGGCACTGCCGCGGCGGGCCGTCGCCGTCCGGGACCAGCCGGGTGCGCAGCGACTGGTGCCGGCCCATGATGAAGCCCAGCATCGTCGCGATGTACCGCACGGTGGTCCCCTCGGCGAGCGCCATGGTGCCGCCCGCCCATTCCGTGGCCTCGACGACCTGCATTGAGCGCCAGGCCGCGAACTGGCCCCAGGTCAGCTCCTCGGTGCCCTCTCCGTCGCCCTTGAATGGCACCGTGACGCGATCGATCAGCGACATGCGTGGTCCTTTTCGCAGTACGGGGGGAGGGTGTGCGCCGGCGGCGTTCGGACGAGCCGCCGGCACAGCATCGAGGTGACCTCTGCTCACTCAGAGCGTGCGCACGGACTTCATGGCGGCCTCCTTCCCCGGGTGCGGGTAGGTCTTCATGCGAACACTATCGATGTCCGAGCCCGGCGCAATACCCTTCGCCCTTCGAAAGAGGTCAATTGATGGGAATGTCCGAAGTATTTATGGTGACCCATTGGTAATGAAGGGTCGGGGTTAGGGTCCGAACGAGGGGGCGGGCCGGTTGAGAATGTCCGCCCCGCCGGTTCGCGAGACATTTCGTACTGGTCCGGTTTGCCGCGAGTCGCCGGCCGTTACGGGTGGCCGGCGACCGCGTGCGGCTGACCTTGCGGCCGCCCTCGCCCCTCAGCGGGATCCGGCGAGGGCCGCGGCCAGGGCGTCGAGCACCGCCGTGAGGCCGTACTCGAACTCGTCGCCGAACGCGTAGCCGGGCCGCAGGATGTGCTCGGTCGCCATCTCGACCAGGTGCGGGTACTCGCCCGCGGCGAAGCCCGCCATGATGGCCTCGGTCGCCGCGGTGGTCTCCTCCGGCGCCCGCAGCGGCTGGGCCGCCTCCTGGATGACGAAGCCGTAGATGAAGCTGTCGAGCAGCGCGAAGGCGTGCGCGGTCAGCGGCACCGGGAAGCCGCCCGCGCGCAGCGTGCCGATCGTCGCGTCGTGGTGGCGCAGGGTCGCCGGACCCGGACTGGTCCGCGACTCGAGCAGGGCCACCGCCCAGGGGTGGCGCACGAGCACCGCCCGGGCGGAGCGCGCCCGCCGGACCATCTCGCCGCGCCACTCGCGGCCGGGCTCCGGCAGGTCGATCTCGGCGAACACGAGGTCGACGATGCCGTCCAGGATCTCGTCCTTGCCGGCGACGTGGTGGTACACGGACATCGGCTTGACCCCGAGCGAGGCGGCCAGGGACCGGATGGTCAGGTCGGCGAGGCCCCCGCCGTCGGCGACGGCCATGGCGGCGCGCAGCACCCGCTCGCGGTCCAGGGGCGCACGGCGGCCCGGCCGAATCGTCTGTTCGTCCATATCGGGGACGACCATACCATCGGCCGTACTTAGTACGGTACGCTCCGGCCGTACTAAGTACGGTTGCCCTGGGGAGGGACGACACCATGTCACCGAAGACGACCGGCCGCATCGTCGGCGCGCTCTACCTGCTGGCCTTCCTGGCGTACGGCGGGGGAGGCGCGCTCGCCATCGACGCCCACGGGCCGCGGCTGTCCGCCGGCGCGGTCCTGATGCTGCTCAACTCGGTCATCGTCGTGGCCACCGCCGTCCTCGTGTTCCCGCTGCTGCGCCCGCGCGGCGAGGGCGCCGCCGCCGGCTACCTCGCCGGCCGCACGGTCGAGTCGGCCCTGTGCGCCGTGGGCGTGGCGCTGCTGCTGACCCAGTCGGCGACGGCCGCGCCCGAGGTGCGCGAACTGCTGCGGGCCGGCAACGACTCCGCGTACCAGATCGGCATGCTCGCGGCGGGCTCGGCCGGCATCGTGTTCTGCCGCGCGCTGCTGCGCACCGGCCTCGTCCCGCGCTGGCTCGCCGGGTGGGGCCTGGCCGGCTATCCGCTGCTGCAGGCCGGCGCCGTCTGCGAGCTCTTCGGCCGGCACCTGGGCGTCGCCTTCAGCGTCCCCGGTGGCCTGTTCGAGGTGACGCTGGGCGTGCTGCTGCTGGCGCGCGGGTTCCGCGCGGCCGCACCGGGCCGGGCCGGGGTCGCCGCGGCGTACGCCTGAGCGGCCGGCAAGTCCGCCGCCGGGCGCGGGCGGCTGTTCGGGCAGGTCGAGGGCACCATCGACAAACCCCTGTTGCCGGCCGGCCGGGCGTACGACAGCCACGAGGTGCGGCTGCCCGTGTGGTCCGCCTGATGGGACGACTAACATGGCAGCGGTGCCACACGTTCGTGACGATCTCGTTGCCCGCTTGAGCCACGCCGGCGTGAGCGATGTGCTCACCGATGCGGCCCACCGCGCCGCCTACGGCAGCGACGCCTCGCTCTACCGGGTGGTGCCCCGGGCCGTGGTGCGGCCCCGCTCCGAGGACGACGTGGCGGCCACGCTCGAGGTGTGCCGGACGCTCGGGGTGCCGATCACCGCCCGCGGGGCGGGCACCTCCGTGGCCGGCAACGCCATCGGCCCCGGCGTGATCCTCGACTTCAGCCGGCACCTGGACAAGGTCCTCGACGTCGACCCGGCGAGCCGCACCGCCCGGGTGCAGGCCGGCACCGTGCACGCCACCCTGCAGGCCGCCGCCCGGCCGCACGGGCTGCGCTTCGGCCCCGACCCGTCGACCCACACCCGCTGCACGATCGGCGGGATGATCGGCAACAACTCGTGCGGGTCGCGGACCCTCGGCTACGGCCGCACCTCGGACAACGTCGTCGGCGTCGACGCGCTCACCATCGGCGGCGAGCGGCTGTCCACCGGCCGGGACGAGCGGGACCGCCCCACCCTGGAGGGCGCCAAGGGCATCGCCGACGCCCTGCAGGGCCTCGTGGGGGCCGGCCTGGCCGTCGCCCGGACCGAGTTCGCCACCTTCCCGCGGCAGGTCTCCGGCTACGCGGTCGAGCACCTGCTGCCCGAGCGCGGCTTCGACCTCACCGGCCTGCTCGTCGGCAGCGAGGGCACCCTCGCCGTGGTGACCGAGGCCACCGTCCGGCTCGTCGTCGACCCGGCGCACCGGCTGCTGGTGGTGCTGGGCTATCCCGACTTCGGTACCGCGGGCGACGCCGTGCCCACCATCCTCACCTTCGCCCCGACCGCCTGCGAGGGCATCGACTCGCGCATCGTCGACGTCGTGCGCTCCCGGCGCGGCCCCGACGCCGTGCCCCCGCTGCCCGGCGGCCGCTCGTGGCTGTTCGTCGAGATCGCCGACGACGACCTCGGCGCCGCCCGGGAGCGGGCCGAGCGCCTCGCCGCCGCGGCCGGCGCGATCGACTCCCTGATCGTCGAGGACCCGGCGAAGGCGGCGCCGCTGTGGCGCATCCGCGAGGACGGCGCCGGGCTGGCCGGCCGCGCCCCCTCGGGGCTGCCCGCGCACGGCGGCTGGGAGGACGCCGCCGTCCCGCCCGCGCGCATCGGCGACTACCTGCGCGACTTCGACGCCCTGTGCGAGCAGCACGGGCTGAGCAACATGCCGTACGGCCACCTGGGCGACGGCTGCGTGCACGTCCGCCTCGACTTCCCGCTGGACAAGCCGGGCGGCACCGGGAAGTTCCGGGCGTTCCTCGAGGACGCCGCCGACCTGGTGGTCAGCTACGGCGGGTCGCTGTCGGGGGAGCACGGCGACGGGCGGGCCCGCAGCGAGCTGCTGGCGCGGATGTACTCCCCGGAGGCGATCGAGCTGTTCCGCGGGATCAAGCACGCCTTCGACCCCGCCAACCTGCTCAACCCGGGCGTGCTCGTCGACCCCGACCCGGTCGACGCGTCCATCCGGGTCGCCGCCGCCCGCCCGGTGAAGGCGAAGCTGGCGCTGGCCTACCACTCCGACCACGGCGACTTCAACCAGGCGGTGCACCGCTGCACGGGCGTGGGCAAGTGCCGCGCCGACACCAGGGTCCTCGGCGGCGTCATGTGCCCGTCGTTCCTGGCCACCCGGGCCGAGAAGGACTCCACCCGGGGCCGGGCCCGGGTGCTGCAGGAGATGCTCGACGGCGACCTCGCCCCCGACTGGCGGGCCCCGGCCGTGCACGACGCCCTCGACCTGTGCCTGTCCTGCAAGGGCTGCGCGTCGGACTGCCCGACCGGCATCGACATGGCCGCCTACAAGTCCGAGGTGCTGCACCAGAGCTACCGCCGCCGGCTGCGGCCCCGCTCGCACTACTCGCTGGGCTGGCTGCCCCGCTGGTCCCGGCTGGCCTCCCGGCTGCCGCGGCTGGCCAACCGGCTCACCGCCGCGCCGGGGATGCGCCGGGTCGCGCTCTGGTTCGCCGGGGTCGACGCCCGCCGGGCCGTCCCCGCGTTCGCGCCGCAGACGTTCCGGCGGTGGTTCCGCGGTACCGCGAAGACCTCCGGCAAGCCCGTCATGCTCTTCGTCGACAGCTTCACGGACCATTTCGCGCCCGACGTCGCCAAGGCGGCCGTCGAGGTGCTCGCCGCGGCCGGCTACGCGGTGGAGGTCACCAGCGACCCGGTCTGCTGCGGCCTCACCTGGATCAGCACCGGCCAGCTGGACGCCGCCAAGCGCATCCTCGCCACCACGGTCGAGCGGCTGCGCGACGCCGCCGCCCGCGGGGTGCCGATCGTGGGCCTGGAGCCGTCCTGCACCGGCGTGCTGCGCAGCGACCTGCTCGAGCTGCTCGACTCCGACGACGCCCGGGCGGTCAGCCGGGCCACCGTCACCGTCGCCGAGCTGCTCGCGCGGACCCCGGACTGGTCCCCGCCGTCCCTCGAAGGGGTGAAGGTGGTCGCCCAGCCGCACTGCCACCACCACGCCGTCATGGGCTGGGAGGCCGACGCGAAGCTGCTGAAGGCGGCCGGCGCCACCGTGCAGCGCCTCGGCGGCTGCTGCGGGCTGGCCGGCAACTTCGGCGTCGAGCGCGGGCACTACGAGGTGTCGGTGCAGGTGGCCGAGCAGCAGCTGCTGCCGGCGCTGCGGGGCGCGCAGGAGGGGGACGTGTTCCTGGCCGACGGGTTCTCGTGCCGCACCCAGGCGGCCGACCTCGCCCAGGTGGACGGCCGTCACCTGGTCCAGGTGCTCGCCGAGGCCCTGCGCGCCGAGCGCGCCTGACCGGCACTCCCCGGAACGTATGGAGACCGGCATCCACGGGGGAAGATGCCGGTCTCGCACGTAACGATAGTGGCTCGGCGCGGGTTTGCGCCAGGGCTGATTTCCGACATCCTGCGGCGGACGGGGCTGGCCGCTACGCGGGGATCCGGCCGGGCAGGTGACGGGGGCCGTCGGTGCGCAGCCCGGTGGTCCAGCGCACGCCGGAGGCGTCGACCGGCTCGCCGGGGCAGCGGTGCGGGCCGTGGCCGAACGGGAAGTCGCGCAGCGAGTACGGCACGGTCTGCCCGGCGTGGATCGTGGCCGGACCGGCGAGCCGGACCGGCTCAGCCGACGTACGGGGAACGGTCCAGGGCGTACGCCACCCGGCACAGCCACTCCGCCTCGGCGTCGGCGTCGTCGGCCACCGGCGGCTCGGGCGCCTGCGCCGAGGGGTCCGCCCCGTCGGGCTCGGCTGTCCACCGTGGAGCGAGGTGCAGGGCGGGGGCGATGCGGGCGGCCTCGGCGACGGCGGCCAGTTCCTCGGGCGGCAGGCCGGCGGCCGCGGCCCGGGCGCGGGCCCGCGCGGCGGCGGGCTCGCTGAACCCGGGGCGGGCGGCCAGCAGGCCGTCGCGGATCTCGATGACCCGGCGATACAGCCGCTCGTCCAGCCGCCGCGGGTCCCAGCGGTCGAGGCGGCCGGTCCGCGGGTCCAGCACGACCGCGGGCTTGGCGTCGCGGACCGCCCGCCACAGCGGCTCCAGGCGGCGGTACCGGCGCCACCGGACCACCGCCGCCTCGACGTCCGGCGCCCAGGCGGGCAGGCTGGAGCTCACCGCGATGAGGATCGCGCCCACGCAGGCGATCGCCGGCGCCCACAGGATGTTGACCAGGTCCAGCGCGTCGCTGCCCAGCCAGCGGGCCACGATCGAGACCATCTTGCCGGCCGCGTAGGCGAGGCCGAGGCCGGCGCCGACGGCGTTGAGGACCAGGCCGCGGCGCAGCCAGCGTTGCGTCACGACCCGGGAGAACCGCCACGTCATCCGGGCCGACAGGGCCAGGCCGACGGCGAACGCGGTCAGGTAGAGGACCAGGAACGCGGCGGTGCTCCACTGCCGCGCGAAGGTCACGTCGAAGTCGATGGCGTGCTCGCCCTGGTGGGAGGCGGCGAGGAACAGGGCGACCGTCGCGGCCATCACGACGCCGAACCCGGTCAGGCGCCACCGGACCGCGGCGCGGGCCGTCGCGGCGGGGCGGGACCACAGCAGCAACAGCACCTGGGCGGTGACGCTGTTGGCGACCATCAGGACGTACACCATGAGGCTCGCGAGATTGTCGACGCCCGTGAGCCGGTCGAAGGCCAGGTAGACCGCCGGGATGGCGAAGGTGAACGACAGCGCGGGGAAGAGGCGGGCCACGGTGAGCGCGATGAGCGCCGGGTTGGCCGGGTCGCGGCGCAGGTCGCGCACCTTGTAGACGGCCGTGGCGTAGCCCGCGAGCGCGCACAGCGAGTACGCGACGTTGAAGAACGCGATCATCGGCGCTCGAGCGAGCGGCGCAGGCGGTCGACGACGTCGGCGACCTCGGACGGGGGCGCCTGCCCGGCGCCGCGCAGCGGGCGCTGGATGCGCTTGGAGAGGATGTCGGCGGCGACCTCGGCCTCGCGCTCGGCGTCCTCGTCGAACCAGGTGCGGGCCATCAGCCGCTGTACCGTGGCCGGCTCCAGGTGCGGCATGAGCGCGCTGGTCGCGTCGTCGGTCAGCACCTTGGTCGAGGAGTGCTCGAGCAGCACGTGGGCCAGCTCGTGCAGCACGATGTGGGTGCGGTGGGTCGGCGAGGTGGTCGCCTCGTAGACGATGTAGTCGGCGGTGCCGGTGGCCACCCACAGCCCGCACGGGCCGCCGGACGGCAGCGGCATGGCCAGCATGGTCAGGGGGCGTTGCCTGGTCGTGCTGAGCGACGCGCAGAGGCGTTCGACGGTGAGTGGCTCGGGCAGCGCCATCGCGTCGAGCGTGCGCTCGAGCCGGCCGCGCAGGCTTCGGAGGGTCACGTCGGGGGCGTCCTTCGGGTCCGGCGGGGGTTCGCTGCCACTGCTCGATGCCGATGCTCGCGGCCGGCCTGCCGCTGCTTACGGTTGGCCTGCCGCGGGGGTCGGCGCGGTCCGCTTCATGGCTCGCCGAGGTCCGGCCCGGCGGGACCGCCGCGCTGCGCCTGGCCGGAGGTGCCACGCTGCGCGGCCCGGCCGGACTGCTCCATCTCCAGGATCGTGTTCACGATCTGCAGCACCGAGCGCAGGCCGTTGTCGGACAGGCCGCGGGTGCGCACCACGAGCGTGCGGGCCTCGTCGCTCTCGCGGATGCGGGCCAGCGCCGCGGCCAGTTCGACCTCGGCCGCCACGTCCTCGGCGGCCGCGTCGCGCGTGAGGTACGCCACGTCGACGCCGAAGAACCGGGCCAGCGCGGTGAGGGTGCCGAGCTTCGGGTTGGTCTCCGTGCCGTTGCGGATGTTGGCGATCGCGGTGTGCGAGATCGACGTGTCGCCACGCTCGGTGATCGCCCGGGCCACAGCCCGGTGCGTGAACTCCTCGTCGCCGTTGCGGATCGTGCGAAACAGGTAGTCCAGCCGGCTCGCCAGGGTCCGCCCCGGCTGCGCGGCGCGGTCCTCGCCAGTCGACATGCGGCATCCTCCAAACGGCGTGGCATGCAGCTTCGCACGTCGATGTCGACCGGCTCAAGCGGTTGACAGCGCGGCCGACCGGTCACATATAGTCGGGCCGCTTGTCATTCCGCACCGGGGTGGCAACTGCAGTTACCGCCCGAGGCGGGCAACGGGGGAATGCCGGGCGCGTCCGCGCGCGTCCGGCGTTCACATCTCGCCCTACTGGCGGGCGGCCACCACGGCGGCGCGGAGCCTCTCGCGGAACTCGTGGCCGGCCGGGTCGTCGCCGAGGCCGACGTAGTACGACGCGACGTCATTGCCGACGTTCCAGCGCGACTCGACCCGCATGCCGCTGTCGACGACCAGCCGCGGGTCGTCGGCGCCGATCCGCGAGATGTCGGCCAGCCGCGTCGACATCACCACGACCCCGCGCTCGGCCCCGGTGGTGACCACGACGAGGGCCTGCGGCAGCAGCAGCGCCACGGTGCGGTGCTCCTTCTCCGAGCGCCCGGCCAGCCGCCCGAACAGCCCGCCCTTGCGCTTCAGGTTCACCGAGTGCGTGTCCACCGCCGCGACCGGCCGCACCGGGCCGAGCAACCGCTCGTCGGCGTGCTGCTCGATGGCGGCGCGCAGGGCCGGGTCGAGGTCGTCGTAGGAGATGCTCCGGCTGGTCCGGTCGTAGAGGCGCTGCGTCACGCCCAGATCATGATGGACGCGACCGTCCGCCGCCGTCGTCGATCGGACAGGGAGATCGACGGTTCACGGACCGGCGCGGGCCGCCAACCCCGGGAACCGGCCGCCGTGTCGCCATCGCACGACCAGAAGTCCCCAGGGGCGGGGCAACGGCCGCCCGGCCGGAGGGTTTCGGGCCGCCTCGGGCCGGGCATCACCACCCGCATGCGATTGATGACCCTGGCGGCCGGCGTGGCCGTGGGATATGTGCTCGGCACGCGGGCCGGGCGGGCGAAATACGAGCAGATCGTGGACGGCATGCGGCAGGTGCGGGCCAACCCGAGCCTGGAGCAGGTGCAGCGCACCGTCCGGGAGGTCGCGAACGCGCCGCAGCAACCGACCGCGCCGGTCGGCCCGGCCGCGGAGCCGAACCGAGCCCCGGCGGTCTGATCCAGCCGGTTCAGCCGGCGGGCGGCGGCCCCGCGGCGAGGCGGGGCTGCCACGGGTGGTCGGGGTGGACCATCGCCAGGGTCCCGGCCAGCCATCGGCGGCGGGCCGGGCTCAGGTGGGGCAGGGCCGCGGTGAAGTCGGCCTCGTCCTTGGGGCGCACGGCCTTGGCCTTGAACAGCAGGGCGACCTGAGGGGCGAGATACGGCACCCCGTCGGCGGAGTGCTCGATGATCTCGCGGTAGGGCAGGTGGATGCGCGGGTCGCGGCGGCTGATCCAGGTGTCGCCGTCGTGCGGCTCGCGGAACACGTCGAAGCGCCAGAGCATCGCCGAGCGCTCGCAGGCCCAGGTCTGGTGGCCGGTCCGCATGGCCTGCGGGGTCGGCTCCTGCAGGCCGCCGTCGTGGGCGACGTAGAAGTCGCAGTCGGGGAAGCGGGCCGCCACGGCGTCGAAGCGGGCGGCGGGCACGGCGATCTCCAGGTCCTCGTGCGAGCGGGTCGTGGTGCCCAGGAAGAGGTCGATGGCCCAGCCGCCGGCCACGTACCACGGGGTGTCGACGCCGGCCAGCCGCGCGGCGAGCGTCTGCGGCGGCCACGCGGCCCAGGCGTCCAGGCCCGGCATCGTCATCGCCGCGCCGCCAGCCACTCGAGGGACGCGCGGCCCAGCCCGGTCGCCATGGCGATCAGGTTGGGGTCCGCCCCCGGCCCGGCGGTGACGGCGAGCCGGACCAGGAAGCCGGCGTGGGCGGCCAGGAACGCGTCGACGGTCTCGGCCGGCAGGTCCGCCGTGAGCGGGTTGGCCCGGCGCAGGGCTCGGGGTCCAGGCCGCTGAGCACGGCGTTCGCCATCAGGGTGAGCACGTCGGCGTGGGCGGCGCCGACCCAGGCGTGCGGCCAGTCGACGACGTGCACACCGCCGGGGCCCGGCCGGTCGGGGTCGAGCAGGACGTTGAACGGGTACAGGTCGCCGTGCAGCAGGGTGTCGCCGGCCAGCGTCTCCGCGGCCGCCGCCTCGAGGGCGACCAGCTCGTCCAGGTGCTCGGCGGCCCACGGGGACACGCGGGCCAGGCCGGGCGCGCCCGTCAGGTCCGACCAGCCGCCGAGGCGCGGGCGGGCGGTCTCGGCCCGGGGGACCGGCGACGGCGTGAGGGTCGTGGCCAGGCCGGTCGCCGTGGCCAGGACCAGGCCGAGATCCGCCGGGCGCCAGGGCTGGGCCGGCAGGGCGCCGGTGACGTGCTCGAACAGCAGGGCGACCCAGGTGCCGTCGTCGTACGCGCCGAGCAGCCGCGGGACCGGGGCGGCGGCCGGGAGGCGGCTCGTGACGGCCTGCTCGCGGCGGTGGAAGCCGGCGACGGCCGGGGCGGTGGCGGCGCTGACCGCCTTGAGGAACACATCGCGGCCGGTGGCCAGGCGCAGGCGGGCGGCCACGCCCTCGGAGAAGCCGCCGGGCAGGCTCGTGGCTTCGGCGACCGGGGCGCCGAGCTGCGCCTCCAAGGCGGAGCGCACGTGGGCCGGCAAAGCCTCCCACGCGATGCGGCGGGTCCCGGTCGCCGGTGGCGTTGGTGGCATTCACCGCAGGCTACACGGACAGCACGCGGTCGAGGAGCTTGTGGTACTGCAGCACGGTGCCGCGCATGCCCTCGGTGCTGTCGGAGGTGCGGGCGCCGGCCCGGGCGAGCTCCTCCTCGCGGTCGTGGACGCTGTCCGCCAAGGCCTGCACGGCGTCGTCGATGATCTGCCGGGCCTCGGCCACGGTGGCCTTCGGATCCTCGACGAACTGGGTCTGCAGCTCGTGCCACCGCCGCCGGAACCCGTCGGCCCGCACGTCGGTCCAGAGGGGCGCCTCGGCGGGCGTCGTCGTGGGCGACGCCGACCCGGTGGGGGCCGACGGGGTGGGCTCGGGCGGAGTGTACGGCCGCGGCTGCGCCCCCGCGCCGCCGGCCGCCGTGGTCTCGATGGGGTCCTCGCGCATGGCGATCCCGCCTTCCGGACGATGGTTGCCAGGGGGTCATCCGGGCCGCGGTGCCGGGCCGCCGCCGCGCTGCTCGCCGAGCAGGTCGGCGAAGAGGACGCGGTAGTGCATCAGGGCCTGGCGCAGCTGCTCGGTCGAGGCCTGGCCGCGCTCGTTCACCTGGTTGATCTCGTGGGCGTCGCGGTAGTGGCCGAGGGTCTGCGCGTGCTCCACGCTCAGGTCCTCGGCCCGCGAGCCGAAGTCGCCCATCGGGTAGCCCTTCTCGGTCATCACCTCGGTCACGAGGTGGTCGGCCTCGCGGGTGGCCACCTCGGGCTCCTCGACGAAGTGCGCCTGGGTGCGTGCCCACTGCTCGGCGTACCACTCCCGCTTGTGCGGCTCGAGCTCGTGCAGCTCCAGCCCGGCGTGGCGGCGCTCCCGGGCCCGCAGGTCGCGCTCCGCCGCGCGCCGGCTGGGCTGCTCGGCGATCGCCCGGTCGTACTCCGGGCCGAAGCGCTCCCGCAGCGCGCGGGAGCGACGGTACCGACCGACAGCCATCATGGCGAACGCGATGACGATCAGGGCCAGCACGATGACGGCGAGCCAGGTTCCGTCGGACATGTCTGGAACGCTAGCCCGGCCCGCGGGAGGGCGCCCTCACCCCGCGCGGGCACGGCCGAACCGCTCGGACATGTCTGGAACGCTAGGCCGGCCCGCGGGAGGGCGCCCTCACCCCGCGCGGGCACGGCCGAACCGCTCGGACATGTCCGGAACGCTAGTCCGGCCCGCGGGAGGGCGCCCTCACCCCGCGCGGGCACGGCCGAACCGCCCGGAACCGGACGGGTCGGTTGATCGGCAGATCGCATCAGGGACGAACGGCCGCTGCTGATCCGGAACCCGGCCCCGTACCGTGCGGGCCATGAGGCTTGGGGTCGATCTCGGCACATCCCACACGGTCGCGGTGCTGGCCCGGCCCGGCGCTCGGGTCGACGCGCTGCTGTTCGACTCGTCGCCGCTGCTGCCCTCCGCGGTGTACGCCGACCGCTCCGGCGCCCTGCTCACCGGCCGCGACGCCGAGCGCAGCGCCCGGCTGGACCCGTCCGCGTTCGAGCCGCACCCGAAGCGGCGCATCGACGAGGGCGCGCTGCTGCTCGGCGGCCGGGAGGTGC